>JAJDEL010000400.1 GCA_029259835.1 Planctomicrobium sp.
TCGTAAATTGACTGAAGATGCCTTGCGCAAGCAGCAAGCATTTTCAGACAACTTGATTGACACAGCGAATGCGATTGTTGTTGTTCTCGACACGGAAGGGCGGATTGCGAGAACGAACCCATATCTTGAAGACCTGAGTGGTTACAAAAGTGAGGAAATTCAAGGCCAGGATTGGTTCGACACAATGTTACCAGAAGAGGATCGAGAACAGCATCGCAGACTTTTTCAGAAAGTATTGACTGGCACGACCGTGCGTGGTCATGTGAATGCGATTGTTACGAAAAGTGGCGAACGCAGGATGATTGCGTGGTCCGCCCGCGATTTGCAAAATGCTGACGATGTTCGCGAAGGTGTGCTTTCGATTGGCAACGACATAACAGAACTGAAACACGCAGAGAGTCAATTGATCGCGCAGGAGCGACTGGCGGCAATTGGTCAAATGGTCACAGGTCTTGCTCACGAAAGTCGAAATGCTTTGCAACGCGCGCGAGCATGTTTAGATGTTTTAGAACTCGATGCGGAAGAAGATTCTATAGAGTTGATTCATCGGACCCAGACTGCACTTTTTGAATTGCAGAGGCTGTACGATGAGGTTCGCAACTATGCTGCCCCATTAAAATTGGAGCGAACATATTGCGACATCACAAAACTGTGTCAGGAGACGTGGGCGTTCATTGAAGATGTTCGGACGAATAAAAGCGTGCATCTGCGCATTTCCTGCAACTCTGATTCCGCGATCTGTGCATGCGATAATGGTCGCATGCAGCAGGTTTTGCGGAATATCTTCGAAAATTCACTCGCAGTCGCTCCGGATGACAGTGAAATCATTGTGAGAATCAACCAGGTGATGAATGGTGGGTCTCCCATGCTCCAATTGACCATTCGTGACGAAGGGCCAGGACTGACTAGAGAACAGGCAGCGCAAATTTTCACTCCGTTTTACACGACTAAGACCAAAGGGACAGGTCTTGGCATGGCCATTACACATCGGATTATTGATGCTCATGGCGGGAAAATTTCAGTCGGAGAACAAGAGCAGCCAGGGGCAGAGATTGTGATCCTTCTTCCAAATAATGAGAGTTGAGAATACGTAACAGAGTGATCTTTTCAGGAAATCGTAAAATCCAGGTGTCGCAACGTTCTCAAAGAGTAATGGACGTTTCGCTGACGCAGGTTCTCTGATAAAACCTCACCCGAGGTTAATATCTCTAAGGGAATTCCGTTGGAAATGATCTTAGATAGAATCAACGACAAACGAATGAGTAAGACATTGCCGGATCGAAACAGTAAAACAGCATTGATCACCGGGATTACCGGACAGGATGGGGCCTATCTCGCGGATCTGCTTTTGGGGAAAGGGTATGAAGTCTGGGGCGTCGTGCGGCGGTCCTCTTCTCCCAATACCAGCCGAATCGATCACATCTCTCAAAGTTGTGATCCGGAAGATGTTCGGCTGCATCTGGAGTATGGCGACCTGAGCGATACCTCTTCACTCAACCGTATTGTCGAAGCCGTTCGACCGGACGAAGTTTACAATCTTGCCGCTCAGTCGGATGTTCATGCGTCGTTTGATATCCCGGAATACACAGGCGATGTGACTGGTCTCGGCGCGGTACGTCTCTTAGAGGCAATTCGGCGAATTGCTCCAGACGCGAAATTCTACCAGGCGTCTTCATCGGAACTTTACGGCCTCGCTCATGAAACGCCGCAATCCGAACAGACACGTTTTCACCCACGCAGTCCTTACGCGGCAGCGAAGGCGTATGCGTTTGCAATCACCCGTAATTATCGAGAGTCGTACGGAATGTTCGCCGTCAACGGGATTCTGTTCAACCATGAATCTCCTTTGCGTGGCGAGAACTTCGTTACCAGGAAGATCACCTGTGCCTTGGGGCGTATTCTCGCTGGCGAGCAGGAGCACGTGTCGCTCGGGAATCTCGATGCAAAACGAGACTGGGGCTTCGCGGGCGATTATGTCGAAGCGATGTGGCTGATGCTGCAAGCAGAGAAGCCAGAGGACTACATCATCGCCACCGGCGAAACGCATTCCGTGCGACAATTTTGTGAACTTGCATTCTCGTATGCTGGCTTGCCAATAACGTGGAAAGGTGAAGGAGTCGGCGAAGTCGGTGTCGGCCCAGACAACCGAGAACTGATTCGCATCAACCCGCACTATTTCCGTCCAGCGGAAGTAGACGTTCTCAAGGGAGACGCGACGAAGGCAAAGACACAACTTGGCTGGCAACCGAAGGTGAACTTTCAGCAACTCGTAGAGATGATGGTCGATGCTGATCAAAAGATTTCTGAAGCGAATTGATTGGTGTTTGATCTCGGTCCGGGAGAACGATGAGGTGTTACAAACTTCCACGGATGACGCACCGGCTCTGAATTCCTAAACTGTTCTGAAGTCAGTCCTGCGTTAGAAAATGTTCCGTACTGGAGAACCAGATGCAGAAGTTCGGTCGTCTATCATTTTGTGCAGTTTGTTTCGCTTTGCCACTCGTGGGGATGAGCCTCACGCTTCAAGCCGGTGAAGTGCGCGTCGCGACGTTTGATGTCGATGCGTCGCCGCCGATTGGAAGTCCGCTTGCGTATGATCCCGTAAAAGGAATTCAGACGCC
>JAJDEL010000005.1 GCA_029259835.1 Planctomicrobium sp.
TCCGGCAAGCTCAAAAAGAAGGATGTCGTCAAGCTGGATCGCTATCGAGCTTCGCGCAAAGGGGAACTCTTCGTCTTGTTGGGGAACCTCAGTGATGATCGCGTCGAATGGGGAAGCCCGCTGGAAGTGACGGAAACCAGCTTCAACTACATGAAGCAGGCACCAACGCAAGAGGCTCCAACACAAGAGCGGCTGGCCTACTTCATGAAGTTTCTGGAGTACCCTGATCCATTGATTTCAACCGATGCCTACTCTGAATTCGCGAATGCTCCGTATCAGGACATCGCCAAGTTACGAACGCTAATGCCCCGAGAGAAACTCCGAGAGTGGCTCACGAATCCAGAAGCCGCGCCAAGCCGCACAACGCGCACAGGTCTGTTCGGACTGATGCTCGGACTCTCCGGAAATGAATCAGACGCCGAATTTATGAAAACGAAAATTCTCGAAGAGACTGAAGACTTCCGCCTCGGAATCGATGGAGTCATCAGTGGCTATCTGGTACTGACAGGGGAGGAAGGACTGGACGTCATTGATGAACACAAACTCGGCAATCGCGAAGTCCCATTCAGCGAAACCTTCGCCGCGATGCAGGCACTCCGCTTCATGTGGACCTACGGCGACGAGCGTATCTCCAAGGACCGACTTCGCCACTCAATGCGGATTCTCCTCGAACGCCCGAATCTCGCCGACCTCGTCATCGTCGACCTCGCCCGTTGGGAAGACTGGGGTGTCATGGACCAACTGATGTCGCTCTACAACAAGGAAGAATACGAAGTCCCTTCCATCAAACGCGCCATTGTCCGCTTCATGTTGATCGCCGAGAAAGACAATGCGACTGTCGCCGAAGGGGAAGTCCCTGAACACGTCAAGAAAGCCAAAAAGAACCTCGCCAAACTCCGAGAAGAAGACCCAAAAACCGTGAAAGCGGCACAGCGGTATTTCTTTGACTGAGTCGAATTATATTCAATGCGAGATTATTGGAGTGTTGACTGACAAACGTTGCTGGAGGGACACCAATGCAATCGCTCACCAAAACTCTTCTGGTTCTGAGTCTTGCCCTTGCTCATAGTTTCTTGTGCTCCACCGCGACTGGATGCTGCGTATGTGCTCAAGGCGAAGCTGAGTGGCTTAAGTGCGTCCGCAATCGGATTTCCAAGTCCGATTCCGTACTTTTTGTGAAGTTGATCAGCAGCGAAAAACCTTCTGCTGAGGGAGAGAAGAATGGAATCACACAGTTCGAAGTCGTTGAGGTCATTAAACCCGAGCCTCATGATCCCTTCGGCAAGAGAGATCAGACAATACCCAAAGGCGATCCTGTCACTCTCAAGCGATTCGTGAGCGGAAAAGTCGGTGATCATTACTTCCTCTTTAAAAAAGTGCACTTATCTCCTACGAATCGAAACTCTGTTGAGCCAGCATCCCAGGCTTTCATGAATTACGTTAAGGGACTCTCGACAAATAATGATTCAACCATTCAGCGATTGACATACATTGCTGATTTCCTTGAACACGTTGATCCGTTAATCGCAGAGGACGCTTTTAACGAATTCGAAGCCGCAAAGTTTTCAGAGATTGTGGACGTAAAAGATCACTTGCAACCTGCCAAGTTGAGAAAGTGGCTCAAGAACCTTGAAGGACCAGGCTTCATCCGAGTAGGGCTATACGGATTGATGCTGGGGATCACAGGAACTGAACAAGATGCTGAGTCCCTGAAGCAACTCATTCTGACAGGCGCTGAGGAATATAATTTCGGCATGGATGGAATCACCGACGGATACCTACTGCTCTCTGGGGAAAAGGGTCTTCAGGTTCTTGAAGACAGATATTTGCGAAAACCAGACGCGGACCGTCTCCAAGGCTTCATCGTACTTCAGGCATTGCGATTCATATGGGAACACGGAGAGGAACGAATTTCGAAAGACCGACTCAAACAATCAATGCGAATCATCCTCGCACTCCCCGATCTCGTCGATTTAGCCATCATCGATCTCGCCCGCTGGCGAGACTGGGAAGCAATGGACCAGATTGTTGAGCTGTACAGTCAAAAGGAGTACGACGTCCCAGCAATCAAGCGGGCGATTATTCGTTACCTACTCACCGCAAAGAAAAGCTTCAAAGAGACACCGGATGCCGAAAAGCCGCCGCATGTCGTTAAGGCAGAGAAGTACATCCAGCATTTTCGCGAAAGCGAGCCGAAAACCGTCAAAGCTGCCGAGCGGTATTTCTTTGATTAAGGCTTGGACCGTTAGTACCTGAAGCCAACTCGGCCAATGAATTGTCCGTCGACATCGTAGGATGTGCCGGGATGTGTGTATTCAACATCGCGATCAAAGACATATCCACCTTCGAGGAATGTGGTCACCCATCCAGCTTCCCAGCGGAGACCGCCGACAACTCTCCAGTCTCTGAATTGAACTTTGGAAGTGTCGGCTGTCGACATGGGGATCGGTCCAAAACCGATTTCGTAAGATTCCACATGGTATTCCCCTTCAACGTAAAACCAGGTTGGAACTCCATTTGGTGTTCCCATAAAGAATGTGGCTCGTGATTTCGGAAATAACAGGCGCAGCTCCACACGATCATTCGGTGTCATGACGATCCCTGCATATGGCAGGACGAGGTCATCAACGCGGTCCCAATACGTGACTCCCAAGACCCACATAAATTGGGGGGCAACTCGCCAATAGGCGACGGCGCGACCATCTAATTGAATCGAATCGCTGCCGAGAGATTTCTTGAAGTCGGTTGCAATCGCCGGTGTGAAACCGAACTCAAAGGTCCATCCCATCTGAGATGACGTTTGCAGTGCAAGGTCTAAGCCAAAACGAAATACTGAACCAGGGAGATCGCGAGTTGGGTCGCCTTGTGGTCCCTGAAGACCTCGATAATTAAATTGTGGGGATGTGGAGAAGATCCAGCCAGGTCCACTGGAAGTTGTGTATTCTGACTCAACGTCAACTTCGAAAACTTCAAGCTCGCCAACCGCTGGAGAGCTTGTATCTGCTCCAGGAATCCAGCCAACATCGACGCGAGTTTCCCAGCCCATACGTTGTGGCTGCGGACCGAAGACCCCATATCCATAGGTCGGAGCGACAGGTGCTCCACCGCCTCCGCCACCGCCAAGCCAAGGATCCTGCGTGATCGGTGATGGGGAATAAGGTGCCCCGAATGGTTGTACGGCCGTTCCACCTCCAACAAGGGGGGCGTTGGGATCCGTAAAAGTTGGAGGGTAATAGGTGGTGTTGCCATCCTGCGGCGGCGGAACCGTTAACGGAGCCGATGCAGCAACCTGTCCGGAAGCGACAGGGCTTTGACCACGAAAGACATAACCACTTGGCTGGACGAGTGCCTGCTCAAAAGGGTTTTGTGTGTCAGGTGCAGCCGTGGTGAGACTAGCTGCCAGTGCAAGGAGGACGGAGGTGCTCACGGAGTTGTCCTTGTCGCGAATTGGAAAGGGAGAAATAGTGTGTTGTGTGTTGTCAAAATTTGAATCAAGAGTTGAATGCCAACTGCTGTGCGTTGATGTCGCACTCGCTGAAGATTCAACACTCTGAAAAAGTTGACGTCGCAGTGGGGAATTTGAAGTGAGTGGGAATTTCGACGAAATCGGAAAAATCGTCAAGATCGCCTCAAGTTGAAACGTCTCTTTGACGCAGGCTTTTTCGTCTCTGTGAGATGTTCTAAAAAAGAGAAACGCCATAAGATGCTTTTCAGTCAAGGTTTCGATCTTCTGGACACATCCTGAATAGGCAATTGTCAGATATACAATTCTGGCAAACTGTCAAAAGATTCACTCAAGTCGGCAGAGAACGCAGTGCTGGCTTCCGCACCGCAGGCTTCTTTAGTTGTCGTTGATTTGTGAAAGAGGCCCTAGTTTTCTTTAGTGGCGACTTTGCCGGGGTGTGCTTCTTTGTACACAGAAGTTGAAGATCGCTGGCTGTTGTCTTTTGGCAACAAATCGATGCAATTCTTGCAGTTTGCTTGTGAATTCGCTGTCCTTGCCTCGATTCACAAACGATTCATCGCGCCGCAAGCGACAGGTGATAGGTTCTCAATGAAGTATTTAGCACCGACAGTTTGAGTCTTGAAGCCTTCAGTTGCGAACTCTCAAAGAAGATTGAAGTTCGAAACATCATCGTTTCAAACAGAGAACTGTCTCATTATTTATTGGGACATGATCGATGAACTGGAAGGCCAAAGCGCATCTCCTTGCACTGCTGAGTCGGATTCCCGCCGGTCGGCAGGTTTACCATTCATTGCAACGCGTTGCCGGTACGAATCGATTGCAACTCGATAGAGATCTCCATCGTGCATTCGAATTGACCGACCTCTCAATGGAGGCGGGGCACTCTCTGGAGGGTACGGACGTTTTTGAAATCGGAACAGGATGGCGACCGCTCGTTCCGTTTGTATTCGCCTTGGCTGGTGCAAAGTCTGTTCGCACGATTGATGTGAATCCATGGTTGACGAAGACGTATGCTCTCGAAACATGGGCAGCAATTGGAGATCGCCTCGAAGAAATCGCAGCACGCACCGGCGCACCCGATTCAGAATTGGAACAGCGTTACCGAGCTGTGGACACTTCAGTGGAATCTCTTTCTGAGTTCCTGAAGCAACTCAACATCACTTACATCTACCCTGGTGATGCCAGAGAAACTGGCTTCGAAGCTCAATCTGTTGATCTGATTGTCAGTTCCAATGTTCTTGAGCACATTCCGCTTGATGTTCAAACAGCTATTCACGAAGAGTCGTTGCGAGTACTGAAACCGGGCGGATTATCTGTACACCGTTTCAATCCTCAAGACCACAACTCGACCGTAGATTCGTCGATCACTCACGCGAACTTTTTGAAGTTCAGCAGTGATGAATGGACCTGGCTTGGTGGCAGCGGATTGGCGTACCACAACCGGTTGCGTTCTCGCGAATATCGGCAGATGTTCGAGAACTGCGGTTTCGAACTCACAGTTTGCCGAGAACGAATCGACCAACGCTCTTTAGATGCGATTCAGTCTGGTGAACTGGTCGTCGACAAGCAGTTTTCTCACTTCTCACCGAAGGAACTCGCCGTCGATTACATGTGGGTGGTCGCTGAAAAACCAGTGGAAACAACAACGAATTCTCACTGCCCAGGCAATGTCTTAACCCCTCAAGAACCTGTTCTTAAAGACGCCACCAGCGTCTTTATTGGTTCAGTCCTGGATGAAGGCTAAATCATGAACACGTTCCTGCAAATCTCATTCTGGCTCACGGCTGGTGCCGTTGTTTATTGTTATGTCGGGTATCCAATAATCCTCGGATTTTTGGCAAAGATATTCGGCAAGCAAAGACGTCATGATTTCGATTTGAACGAAACGAACAACAGCGAAGACTACCCGTTTGTTTCGATTGTGATCGCGGCATACAAAGAAGAGAGCGTTATTCTGG
>JAJDEL010000041.1 GCA_029259835.1 Planctomicrobium sp.
GGCTCAATGCCTGACGATCTAGCGCTCCGAGCACCATCGCCAGAAACAACATTGCCAGAACCCACCATTGCCAGGTGCGATCAAACCAGCTTTCCGGCAGTGTGTCGTCGAGTTGGTCGTCTGACATGTTTGTTTTCTTTCTAATGTGGAGAGACAATCGATTGCAGCAAGAGTCGGCCTACTTATATCCGTGGTTAATTTGCGTCCCATGACCGATATCAAGTTCTTGTGGATATCGTGATTCCAATTCGTCAGCCCAGCATTCACGTCCCGTTTCACGTAGTCGCCGCATGTAATCGCGCAGCTGACCTCGTGTATCCTGCGGGCCACCTTCCTGAAGGGAAACCCACATATTATCACATGCGTGTGTCGCAGTACGCATCATTTCCAAATACCAGTCCTCATAGAGTGTCATGGCATGACCAACAAGTTGCCGATGATCGGGCGCGAGATCGTTTTGTTCGTGTGGATCGTTTTTAATATCGAACAATAGAGTGTCGGGCAGGCATTGGTATCCATCGTGAAAAATGCGCAGGCAAATAAAATCCTCGAATCGAATAGCGCGAGAGAGCCCTCCCGCTCCCGCTCCCAGAACCAGATAGTCCCGGCCCGATTCCTCGCTGGAACATAATTCGCGAGCAAAACTAGCACCGTCCCAGTTGCCGGGCACGTTTGCACCGACGAGTTCCAGAACCGTTGCTGCAAAGTCGATCTGATAATAGAGGGCTTTGTCGACGCGTCCACACTGATCGTCGGTCACGCCTGGCCAACGGATAATCAACGGCAAACGTGATGACGGATTGTCGGCAAAGCGGTGTCCTGCGTAGATATTCATTTCACCGAGGTTCTCGCCATGATCAGACGAAATGACTATCGCTGTGTCCTCCCAGATTCCGAGTTGTTCCAGCCGTTCACGTAAGAGGCCAATATGATGATCTAAGTAGTTCAAACCTGTGTCGTAACCATCAAACATTCGCCGCACATCATTCATTGAAGCGGCTTGTGCCGGCATCTTGGGATACTCATCAAAACGGATATGGAAATCAAACATATCCTGAGCCGATTGAATTCCGCACCCATCCCAGTGTACTTTGCGGATATCTTCAGTCAACCATTCCGGAATCGGATCGTTTGCGAAGGGGTTTCCAAATTCGTCCGGTGTTCGGTATGGCCAGTGGACGTCCCAGAAATTGAGGTGCAAAAACCAGTTTTCATCCTGTCCGTGTCGAACCAGCCAGTCATCCGCAACCGATGAAATATCTTCGGCCATTTCAAGGCCTTTCTTGGACATGTTGTGTACATCGCTGAATCCGGCCAGTGCAAAATGATTTGAATGTCGCTCTGAAAACGCACTCACGGTTGCCGTGCGGTAGCCGAGTTCCTGCAACCCGTTCATCCAGTTGGTTGTACCAAGAGAAGAACGAAACCCTCTGGGTCGGCCTTCGACGAATGGGTCTGCGGCTGTTCCGATATGATCAACCACGCCAGTGTGAATGCCGAAACGCCCCATAAACAACGCCGCCCGCGAAGGATGGCACGGGCCGTCCGAGTAGTAACAGTTATCGAATCGTACTCCATCTGCTGAGATTCGGTCGATGTTTGGGCTGGTTTGGCGATGGTAGCCGTAACATCCAAGATGATCGGCCCGCAATGAATCAATATCGATATAAACAATCCGCATTATATTTTATTCCAGACTTTTAATTTTGCTTTCGATTAATCTTATATAGTCATATCAAGGCGAATGACTGCGTAAGGGTTCAATAGCAGGGAAAGGCAACCGTCATTCGAATCGTGGATTTCGTCGGAAGTGGCTCGCCACTCTTCGGGATCCGTCATCGCATGAACGACATTCGTTTCATCAAGCACTCGGGTATGTACGACCGAAGCCAACCCTCGAATTTCCACCTGTTGTATTTTGTCCGTCATGTTGGCCACAAGAACTCGTTTACGTTTCTTATGGATCAAAACCAGTCCGTCGACCTGAAGTGGCCTGCTGGAATGCGACATCGTGATTCGCCCTCCAGCGAGTTCACCACAGTCGGCCATGACATGATATAGTGGAAAGACTGACTCGGGAATCGAACAAAATTTTTCCGGAAGGGGAGAACCAGAAGCCGTTTCCATTACCCCCTTCCAGCCAGTGGTCTCGTAGTATGTCACACTGTCTGCTCCACTCTGGGCGAGATACTTCAAGCTTCCTACCGTCCAACAAGCCCCAAACAGTGACATCTGACGTTCGTCTACGGAAAACGGAAGCTGGCCTGGAGCAACTGGGGGATCAGCGCCGAGATGTTTGTTGAAACGAGGTCGAAGCGTGATCGGAGTGACCGCCAACGGCAAACAGTCGATGAACTTCCGAGCGCTGAGAACCGTGTCGGCTTGGGCTTGCAGCGTTTCCACAAGAGAACTGTTATCGAATGCGTGAACCTGTGGATTGAGGGAATAGCAAACGCAATCGAGCAGCTCAAGCGGAGGACGCGCCCGGTTCAATTCGGTGAAGTAATAATTCGTACCGGAACCGATACAGGACTGAGCACAGTACTCAAGCAATCGTTCTTTCGCAAGTTTGATCGACGCTGCCGATGTTGAATCCTCTCCATCGCGGAACAGAAGCCATCGGCAAACAGTCGGTTGAATCTCACGCAGGTGTTCGGTCAGCGCATCTAGTTCAGAGTTGGAGCCCGACAGGTGCAACGCCATTTCGAGTGGAACGCCGAGTACTTGCGCCTGTTTGTTGGCTTTAATCAGATGTGCCCAGAAATCATTGTCTGCCGGACGGAGATCAACGCGCAGATGAGACAGTTGAAGTCGTTTCAGATGCTCTATTTCTCGGACGGTGAGTGGCTGGTTATGAGACGCACAGCAAACACCGATCGTGGGAAGCGAACCCTGCTGTTCGCGTTCGATGTCGAACGTCACGACTTGTGTCTTCCCATCACTGCAAACACGGGATTCAGTAGGAATAGTGCCGTCGAGAGATAATGTAACGGATTGTTCGACGCGTGTCCCCTCTTTAATCTCCACGGGATAAGGAAGTCGCAGGGGCGTGCAGAATGTTTTGAATGATGCATCGGACCAGTTCCGCTGGTCCTCCATTTCGAACAGGTCGCCGGTTATGTGCAGCTCCGCATGAAGACCGGATTGCACTTCGTGAGCAATGGATGTCATATCCAGAAACGGAGCGTCCGGTTGAATCCATTGAGGAAGTGTTCCCTCAATGATTGCCCCGTCTTCCTGAACAACACGGCAGCGTGCCCCTGCGCATGTGGCGGGATGCAGAATGCAAAACCCAATGCGACTTCGCAGGAATGTTGATCTCGCAGCACCGTCCATTTTAAAGACGATTGTTCCGTCGGGTTCGCCAGTAATTTCTCCCGTCCATACGAAATCGATTTGTTCTGTTTCATCAATGTGCTCGGCCTGGTACGTGACCTGGAAGCGGTCTTCGTCGATTTTCGTGTTTATTTCCGACAAAACTGCCGGAATTGTACCCCAAAAACGGTCTCGGACAGCCACGTAGATTCGCCGAATGACTTCGCGATTTCCGAACCGAAGATACCGCAAATCGCCACCTTCCAACAACATGCTCAGCGGTCCGGCTCGAAGCGGTTGTACTTCGGGCAACGGTTTATCGAAGCCATAGTATAAAACCCGCCGTGGAAGGTGCGAAGAATTCATTGCTGGTTTCCGACTTAATAAATGTCCGGTATATCTTTATCAAGACAATCTATCAGAGACACCGGGGCGGTGAAAGGTCTCATTGTCGACTGATAATGACAGAACATCAAAGATGATTATCGGTGCCATCTCGAATCGCGTGAATACCCTGCCGTAACGCTTGTTGGTAAATCCAAACATCGGCGGTATAAACCAGGAAGCGAAATCCCTGATCGCGCCGCATCTTGACTTCTTCGAGATTCAGTGATCCGTAACCAGCGGCTTTACCATGCCGCTGAGATGCTTCCTGCACGGTATTAACCGCACGATCAAAATCCGGATGGTTGAACTGACCAGGAATGCCGAGAGACGCTGTCAGGTCGAATTGACCTATCCATAATACATCAACACCGTCGACCGCCGCTATGGAATCGACATTTTCGACGCCCCGCGCTGTTTCGATTTGAATGACGATGAGTGTTTCGTCGTTGCTGTGCTTCATCTTGGCCGGAACATCGCTGTCCGTGTAATCGTCGTTGGCAAGATTGAAGGCCACTCCACGTTGTCCCTTAGGCGGATATTTCGCAAACTTTACAATCTGTTTCGCCTGCTCGGCATCTTCCACAATCGGGGAGACGATTCCCATGGCGCCTGCGTCCAAAGCGCGGGAAACGTAGTGGTATTGGATCGCGGGAATCCGAACAAGCGGCACCATTCTGGTTAAACGTGTTGTGCCCATCAGCATCTTCATGGTCTGAATGTGCCAGCCGGAATGCTCCATATCGAAAACGCCAAATTCAGCCCCCGCATTGGCGGCAATTCGTCCAATCCCATCAGTGGCAAACTCCATGAACATGGTACCAACGCTAACGCCACCATCTGCCAACATGTGTTTCACGGAGTTTTGTTTCATCGTCTTTTACCTGATGTTGAGAATCGTAGGGTGTCTGAGATTCGGCTGAAGTTAATTGGGTTTATGCGAAACGGGCCAGCTTCTCCCGTAGTCGCGGATGCTCCAGAACATCACGATTGACGACATTATTGGGAATACGGCCCGATGCCACCTCCAAAATACTACTACAGGCACTTTGACCGTTTCCTAAAAAACACTCATCCGTCCAGCACAAAGCATGCGGTGATAAGATCACATTATCGAGTGTCAGTAAGGGATCGGTCGGCTCGGGAGGTTCTTTTTCAAACACGTCCAGCCCGGCACCGGCAATTCGTTCAACTTGCAGTGCTTCAGTCAAAGCTTGCTGATCAACAATGGGACCGCGCGCAACATTAATCAGGTAAGCCCGCTGTGTCATCCGGGCAATACGTTCGGCATTGATCAAATGGTGCGTCTGATCCGTGAGTGAACAGCAGATGCAAACATAGTCAGATGCTGCCATGAGTTCATCAAGATTCAACAACTCGACTCTGAGTTCGGCAGCCTGTGATTCGTCAACATAGGGATCGAATGCGACACACCGCATATCAAATGGTTTTGCCAGACGAACAACCTCGCGCCCAATACTGCCCAACCCGATGACTCCCAGTGTGCGACCGGTCACACCCTGTCCCATGTGGTTCAGTTTGTCATTCCAGCGGTTTTCGCGAGTCATTCGATCTTTAATAAGCAGTTTATGTGTCAGAGAGAGTAAAAGTGTCAGAGCGGTGACAGCGACGGGGCGCTGCACACCATCCGGAGTGATCGTCAGCAGTACGTCATGCTCCGTACAAGCGGGAACATCAACATTGTCGTAGCCAACTCCGAACCGAGCGACAATTGCCAACTTCTCAGCCCCAGCAACGGTTTCGGCTGTGACCTGAGGAGCAAGCACAAGAAGGGCATTATAACCACGAATATGATCTGGACTGAGTTGCCGAACATCATCGGCAAGGAAATCCCATTCGACTCCCTCGGCCTCGTCCAAAGCCCTTAGTCCGATGTCTCCAAAGCTGATTGAGCCATTCGATGAGAGGAAATCTCGGGTCAGACCTACTCGAAATACATCACTCATCTTTGCTCTCCGTTGGTCTCTTCTCCGTCCCACTCTTTTGATCAAACTCTATCAACAGCACAGGGCCAGGCCACATGATTGCCAGTGGATGCGCTTTCGTTTCGGACATCGCGTAAAATGTATTTTCACCAGTGTGAATCAGTTTCAGAGGCACATCAAACTCAGCATATACTTCAACACCGCGTCCTGCTGAGGTTGGAGCAATGGTCGCAAGAGGGTGATCGTTGAGACCAATTATCCCGGGCTCTTCGTGTGGACCATGAGTCGACGCAATCATGCGCGCTGCACGCGCGTTGCCCAAATCGTCTTTCACTTCGATCTGGCAGAACTCTTTTTTGCCCAGGCGGGCGCGAAACCCTTCCGGCATTTTTGATGACTTATACATGCGAACCGAGCGGTCCCGTGAGAATCGCAGGCCATCAACTATCGGCGTGATGGTCGTCAGCCCGTCTGTATCCGTGATCCTCGCCATTAAGCGAATTGGTCGGTCTTGATCTGGAACCCATTGTGTGTTCCATGTGACTTCGTATGGGGAAGAAGTCGTTGTTCCGACATGGTGGTCGAGCTTCGTGAACCGATACTCGTAGTGCCACTGCCGAAACACGCCGTCGCCTTCCCAGTTGAAATCTTTATATTCAGCCATCACATCCACCCGCGCAATGGGAGCCGATCCGACGACTGGTTGGACTGTGATCTTTGGGTTATCGCCGATTGACGATTTTGCTTTTGGCGAAATAATTCGGCCCTTTGGATGCGGTCGCGAAGAGTCATAGTAGATACGGAGCGTGATTCCATAAACACCGAAAGCCGCATAAGCCGAATAACGGGTAAGTTGAGGACCACAACGAAATGTGATCTTGTTAACGCCGTCGCGAAGCGTGGCCAGTGGCACGTCGATGGCGGGTTGGTTGATGATGGCCACATATCGTTCCGGGAGTCCTGGCGAACCTTTAGGCATTGGTAGTTCGAGCCAAGCCCCTTTGTTGAATTGAATTGCCTTGCCAGATGTCGCGAAGTGTCCACTCCAGTGCTCAACGACCACTTCGGCCTTAGTCGCATCTTCGAGATCGATATCCATCGAGACCCCAAACGTCTTCCCCTTGTGTGTATAGCGCGGATTTTTGCTATCTCCGCTAACGAATTTAGGCCCCTTACTGGACCAGTGATATTCGCGAAACACATCACCTGGACGAGGTCCAACCGTGGCAAAGTCATTGGTATTCTTCAAATAGAGAACCGCCGCACCATCAAACGGAGGGATAAACTCCTGCAAACCCGATTCCGCACGAATCGTACTCTGCTCGACCACTTTATGGTTTCGTGGGTGAAACCACTCGTATCGGTATGCACCACTCTTGAGAGCAACCTTGAAGGGCCCGGCCTTTGGCTGAAACACCAGATATTCGTGCCCCGGATTTTGCAGGCAGTAGCCAGTTGAGCAGTGCTCCAAATTGTCCGTGGGCTCTGTTGAAGCGAGATCTAATTTCTCGGCATAACGCAATGTGTCACCCATGGCACGGCGCGTGCCCGCGGCTCCAATCATATCTTTATTACTTTTCACATCCAGAAATGGATCATCCATTAACATCGGATGCATGCCTCGAGTGAACGTTTTCCAGACCCAGCTAATTCGCTTTCGGTCGCGCGGATTGATGTGATCTGTGTCGAGAATGACGACCTTTGAACCATCGGCTACCGGGGGAGATTTAACATAGGCGGGTTCTTCTTGCCAACCCGGCGCGACGATATCCGCTTTGCTGTCGAATAACGACGCGTTCTTTCCGATGTCGAACCCGTCCCATTGGAAGCTCATCCAGATTGGATGTTGTTTGGGCTTTGTTTTCTCGTAGTCACGGATACGTTGAATCCAATGGTATTGCCATTTAGTCGATCCACCATGCGATTCATTGGAGACTTCGTAGATCACGTTGTCCAGATCGTTGACCGTGTCGATTATTTTTCGGGCGTACCTGTCCTGAGCCTCCCGAATGGCATCAATGGCCAGAGTATGGGACTCGTATCCCTCCCCGTCGTTGTTGGGATCGCCATCAATACCGTTAATATTGTTGTCACGGTGGAACGGATGATTGACCCACGGTGTTCCGTTTTTCTTTCGAGCATGTTTCGACTTCGAAGCAATGCTGAATCCTTCAAACAGTTTCACTCCTACGTAAATATTGCGTTTTCCCGCAAGAATGACGCGTTCCCGAAGCCGATAAAAATAAGCCTGATTCAACTGATGGACGTCAAACTTCGGCAGCCCGTCCCGCGCCATACCCGGGCCAGTTCGCTTGTACGGAAGTGGTGAGATCGTCTTGAATCGCTCAGGTTTGTCCCACGTCCAGGCCGACCCTTCCCAATTCCACAGGCGAAAGAAATTGTGATGATTGTCTTCCAGTAGATCCAGAAACGCACCGTAGTCGAATATCCGCGGCGAATCTTTGGTCCCACCGTCCTGGAGATTAAGCCAGGTGTGTGAACCAGTGAGATAGATGGCCCGTCCGCTATCATCGGTCAGATATCGCGAATTCTTAGGATGAACCTTGAGTGGACCGAGGGAAGTTTCGGCCGTTGCGACTTTACAGAAGAACATCGCCAACCCGACGAACATCACATGCAACAGGAAGAAGCGGAGCGAAAATCGCGAACCGTTCATTGATTTTAGTGTGCGATTATTCGAGCGTTGCATTTTTTCTCCGGCAAATAAGTGATTGTGT
>JAJDEL010000401.1 GCA_029259835.1 Planctomicrobium sp.
GCTGTTCCCCATGGGCCCATCCGTAGCATTCCGGTTGCTATTGTCGCTTCCGCATCATCTGGTCGGAGTTCGTCACCTGCGATTTGTTCCAGTACGAATTCATTGAACGGCTTGTCGGTGTTGAAGGACCGTATTACGTAGTCACGATATCGCCACGCATTAGACCGTTCATAGTCGTTTGAGAATCCAGCGGTGTCTGCGTAACGAACAACGTCTAGCCAGTGCTGAGCCCAGCGTTCTCCGTAGTGTTCGCTGTCGATCAAGCGGTCCACCAAAGCACTCCAGGCCTGCTCCGGGTCCGACTCCCACGCCATCCTGAATTCATGAACTTCTTTCGCAGTAGGTGGAAGCCCCGTAAGGTCGTAAGTCGCTCGCCGGATCAACGTTCGGGAGTCCGCTTGGAGAGCCGGACGTAATCCCGCACTGGAAAGTTTTCTCGAGATGAAAGCATCAATTGGATGTTTTGGGCCTGCAGGTACAGGCACATCCTTGAGCGCTTGGAAAGCCCAAGTTTCTTCCTTGTTGTAACGACGATAAGTCCAATCATCGGCAGTACCACCGCTGGTGTCGACAATCACTCCGTCTTCGTTTTCAGGAACTGACCACTCCTTTTTTTGAATGCTGAGTTGTCGCTTGGCATCAGGCCATGGAGCACCGGCAGCAATCCACTTTCGAAAGTACTCCGTTTCTTGCTTGGTCAGACGGTCGTTTTCTTTGGGAGGCATTTCGTAGCCATCCCACAATATCGCCTGATACAATGGGCTGTCTTCCGGCTTACCAGGAATCAGAGCAACATCTTCTGATTCGCCCCCTTTCATCATGTCCGCGCGGTTCAGCAAATTGTAATCACCACGGACATCGTCCGGATCCTGCCCGTGACAACCAAAGCACTTCGTCTTCAAAATCGAAAGAACTCGCAGTGTAAAGAGACGCTCGGCTTCGGCATGCTGAGGAACGTCAGCGTGCTGGTCTGCGTAGCCTACGGGTGACATACTGAGTGTCTGAAATAATGCTATTGGGGCTACGAACAGTAACCATGACTTAGGGCTTGCCATTCTCATAGATCTCCTTGATTTCGTCCGCGGACAAAGCCGCAGCGAAGATTGCAAATTCATCGATACTGCCATTGATATTACGGATGGCAAATTCGGTATCCTCTTCCGTCGGCATCGACCAATTGCCAATTGATGCGGCACCAATCCTTGTTGTCTTGACCAGTAGGTCTTTGGCAATGTTCTCTTTGTGCAAGGCGTTACCGTTCAGGTAATGCGTTATTTGTCCAAGGTCTGCGTCGTATGTCGTAGTCAGATGAAGCCACCGACCGCTCAGCGATGGCTTCCAGAATGGCGGAGAAAGCACTTTGTGATGAGTCAATTTCTTTGCGTCTGGGCCGCGAGCATCGTCTGCCTTATGACGAACCGAGAAGAACAACTGACCAGTATCGAGAATTTGCCAATGAGGCTCACCTTGGTTGTACCCATCTGTCAGAAAGAGTGAATTGTACCAACGGTCGAGACTATCAATTCTGACCCAACAGGAGAGTGTCAATGAACTGAAATCACCAGGAATCTCTATTCTCACACGGTCACCGGGCCGCTTGAATTCAAGGCTCGACTTTGAAGGCCATCGTCCTTGAACGCGACTCGCCCCAACGATTGCGCCGTCAAGCTCGCCACTTTCAGTCTGAATGCTGCTTTTCAACCTTCGCTCCCAGCCACCCTCTTCGTCAAATAAGTAATACGCAATCAGCCTTGGATCTCGTCGTAAATTACTAGACCAAACTTTCCACGCCTGATAGCGAGACTCACGTTGACCGTTAGCGCGAGCTTCTAGGGTTGCAATGTCCAGAAACCGCTCCGGCGTGATTTGTTCTGCCTGGAATATTCCATCTCCTTTGCACGCCACAGCTTGCCCAGCCGTCAGTAGTCGTTTGCTCTTCTCCGGTGTGTGTAACTCAACCTCGCCATCAAAGACCTGCACGTCGGCACCATCCGGAGTCATCGACACGCCGAACTCAGTTCCTAAATCCACGACTTTCATGTCATCCAATTCCAGCGAAAACCCACGAGCTGCCGGAGGCACTTGTGCACGCAGACGCCCATGGTGAACTTTCGCGAGTGTCGCCGATTTCAAATCCAATTCGGCAGGCCCCTCAACGATGACAGTTGCACCACAAAAGAACTCGATTTGAGTGAAACCAGACACAATGGCAAGCCGTCCCGGAGAGAGAGCGTCACCAACTTCAAGTGGACTCTGGTCAGCTTCCCACACCACGTCGACGAGTCGAGTGACTAGCGCGATGCCCGAAGAGGTGGCCTCTTCAGTTTCATCACGCTGAGCATCGTTAACTTCCGCGATGGGGCCGGGATGAATGCCTTTAGTGAACTCAAGGTAGAACACTCGGCCGGTCAAGACGCAGATTAAACAGGTTGCCGCGGTGACAGCCCAAAAAATCACTCGGCAAACTCGATTCAAATGCTTGCGTTTGACGGTGTGAGTCAGTGTGGAAAAATCTTCTTCGACACTCGGGGGCTCCAATCCGGCATCGACCTCCAGTTTCAATGCGGCGGTCAGCACTTGCTGCTGAACAAAAAACGCTCTTGCTTCCACATCTGATCGGAGAATCTCACGAACACGTTCAACACCCTCGTCACCAAGCGTGCCGGCCTCCCAGTCGAAGAGAAGCGATTGCAGTTCCTCTATCTCTGAATTCATTTGATCAAACCTCTGCCGTCATACGTTGCTGAACGCAATCAGCGAGTTGCCGACGAATTCTTAAAAGAGCCACTTTGACTGCTCCAGGCGTCCGATCAACTGACTCCGCAACATCGTCAACCGACATCGCCTGGAAGTATCGATGTTCGACTAATTCACGATTCGTGCGAGTCAAAAGCTTCAGGCATGGTCGTAATGCCTCTCGGACGATATCGATCTGTTCCGCGTGGCTCTCTGCCTCAGTACTGAGTGTCTCAGTAAGATTGGTATCCAATAAGAGTCGGTCCCGCTTGTGATCACGCAGATGAGCCAACACCTGAAAACGTGCGATCGCAAACGCCCATGGCAGAAACTGCTTGCCCGGCTTGAACTCACCGATCTTCCGCCACAACACCAGGTTCGTCTCCTGCACAACATCCGCCGCCCGGCTGTGATCGCCCACCAGCGAAAACACATATCCATATATCCGGTTCTGATGTTCAGTAAGATGCCGAACAAAATTTTCAGAGTTGTCTGTGTGTTCCATGTTCCGTTTCCTGTGAGAGCACTTACCACTTGTAACGCTAAGGTTACATGATTTTTTTAGAATTGACGATCAATTCGACGACGACACGCTCGCCAAAAAGAACTCAGACTAGTGCCTTGTCAAGGCTTAGAATTGGGGCAGTGCCCGACATAACCCGCTCCGTTGTCACTCCTTACAACTTCATCAACCCCTATTTTTAGAGTTGACGCAACACTAGTAAGGCAGGCTCTTGCATGCCTTCCTGGGCTTTGATCCGATCTTGCACTTTTCTTTGCCTCGACCCGCGTCACCTACCAACTCTGGAGCGCACATTTTTCACGTACCACACGATCTCATCGGGAACAACGCGATCAAGTGGCACGACTGTGGAGCGGAAGGATCACCGTGGCGGAAGTGATTTTGGCACATAGGTACTACGACTCTACACCGTCGGTGAACTCCACATCTATTTAGCACCGGATGAGTCACGCAGAGAAACAGATCGCATGGAGTGTTCTCATTTCAAGCAAACGACAGAGTTGACGTCGCGCGCTCCGTTTGGCAAGGGAACAAAAACTGCTGGGATATTCCAACGGCAGCGTTGACGACCTGTCGTATTGAAGAAGCCAAAGTCGGCACGGAAGGAACAGAGAACCCGGACCGACGCTATTACGTTGTTGTTTCTCTTAACTACGAAGGCGAAACCTGGGAGGCTGGCATGGTTCCCACCCGAACCAACCTCGGCAACGATACGAGCGACTTGAAATATGCCCGCGCTCAAGGGTTGTTACAGAAGATTTCTGAAGTGGTGGAGCAGGGGTGAGGAGTCTTCATGCTCAGTCAGTCAACATTAAAGAGTGAGAGTCGGTGAAGAAAGAATTTCTGGGTGATGCGATTTCGACACTGCGAGTGATCACTAAGTTCTAAAACCAGAACACTTATTTTCATTAATCGGCACTAATGAAAAGTTTTATTAGTGTGGATAAGTGCCGATTAGTGTTCCAGATTTCTTTTTCAATTGCTTCAAGTTCCTCACAGAAAGACATCGTCTTCGAGCTTGACGTTGAGTATTTTTGGATCGTTCTGAAAAAGTGTTACAAGGTCGTTGTTTAGCTTGGTGACCAGTGAAGTGCGGTCACAAAAGCGGAAGCTCCGCCAATTTCAATACTTGCCTGCTTGAGTCCCAACTTTCACGCAGAGATCCAACGGAATTCCGGCAGGTTCCAAGTTCACTTCACTCGGTGGTCCGCCTTGCTCTGAATAAATCTGTACGGAAGTTTTATCTTCACTTCAAGCGAAACCGTACACACAGATTCCCATGGTGAATTCATCCACTTTCGCTGGAAGGTACCAGCCCCAGTCCTCACACACGATCCAGTCAATTGTGTACCCAATCTTCACCAGTTGCTCTTTCAGGTACAAGCAGAGTGCTTTCCCGTAGATGCCATCGTTACACAATTCATCGGACTCATGCTCCATGACACAGAGATGCGGAGCGTCGATATGGATGAATTTGTTCTCGCCCAACTTGACACTACACATTCGAGCCAATGAAAAAAATCGAGAAAGAGGATGAGACTGGCGGCTCGTCTATGATGAACAAGTCTACTACTGCTTCTCATCCAGCGTATCAAAATACTTCTTGATCCCATCGAGATAGCCGGGCGGGATTTGTTCTTGTTCGATGACGTCGTCTAGCGATTGCTGGATTTCGCCGACGATTTTTTTGTAGTCGGCTTCGGAGATGTCACCGGAGTCGGAGAGGCCTTTGGTTTTCATGGAGAGAAGGATTTTGCCTTTCTGGATCGCGGCTTTGGATTTCTCGTCAAGAAAGTCGGTCGCGACGGAATCGTCTTCTTCGACTTCGCCTCCTTCACCGAATCCTTGTCCGCCGGTTCCTTCGCCGTCCCCATCACCTTCGCCCATACCTTCTCCCATCATTTCGGCATAGAGTTCAGCGTAGTCTTCGAGGGTCATTTCGCCAGGGAACATTTCACCGTCGAGCTTGCCTTCAGCGTTCATCTGTTTTGCCATGCTGATCATTTCGAGAGCTTCTTCGAGGTCTTTCATGTCGCGTGCGGATTGGGCGAGCATTTCCATTTCCTGTTGAGCGACTTCGAGTGATTCCTTCAGGGCTTCCATTGCTTCTTTCGAGAGTTTTCCATCTTTCGCAGATTCGAGTTGTTGCTTCGCTCGTTCAATAGCGGCGCTTAATGCTTTCGAGCCAACTTTGTTAGCGGCGAAGTCGGAGAGTTCGTTCATCTTCTTTTGAATTTGTCGTTCGAGTTCGGTCCGTTCGACAGGATCAGTCGTTTTGGCAAGCCGTTCGAGGTCCTTCTGGAGCTTGTCGACTTCACCCTTCATGCTTTCGGCACTCCCTTGCTGGAGTTCCTTTTGCCATTTGCGGAAGAGTTCCTGATCGCGGAGTGCTCCCAGTTTTTGTTGCCCGTTCATTTTGTCATGCAGCGATTTGAGTTCACCGGAACTGAGTTTGCGGAATTTTTTGCCAATCTCTTTTTGGTGTTTATTGAGGCGACCAAGGTTCGCTTTCTTGTCGCCGCTTTTCATTCTCCCGAAATCGGTCTTGAGGGCTTCGAGCGCCTTCGTGACCGCTTCAGAATTCTCACCTTCGAGTTCTTTCTCCGCGAGAATCGCTTTGCGTTTTTCGGTTTGCTTGGCAGTTACTTCGATGAGACGCTTCTGATCTTCATCCTGCTTCGCATCCGCGACTTTGCCGAAGGGATCAAGCGTCGGCACAAAGAACGCCCCCAACAACAGGGCAGCCATTGCTCCAGCAGACCAGAGCCAGGATCGCTCCCACTGAAACGGGGCGACCGCGTCGGCATCGATTTCAGAAGCGAGCTGCTCTGCCTTCAGGTTTACGAGAGGTTTGTATTCTGATTGTGAATTGTTGA
>JAJDEL010000402.1 GCA_029259835.1 Planctomicrobium sp.
TGTAATGCGATTCGGCCAGGTGTGAAGCTTCTGGCATGGATGATGTCAAACTGATCGAATTCAAATAAATTTCGCACATGTTTGATTCCATTTCGGATATCAATCATGGTTCCGAGCGTTCGCATCGTTTTGCAGACAGGGACTGTACTCCAGGTGATGCCGCTGGCAGCAAGGTCCTCTTTGATTGCGATCAAGAACTTTTCGTTCAGTTTCTCTCGTTCGAATGTGACAAGATGACAGCGTCGCAACCACGGAGAAAGATGTTTGAGATACGAAACGACTTGAGATTGAATCAATGGTTCGTTGATTCCTCCGGAACTGAGATAGAGAACCGCTGGTCCGTTCATGCTGAGGCTCCCAGTAATGATGAAATTCGCAATTCAGGTGGTGCCACTTTCCAACTTGCTGGGGGAACTGTCTTATTAACCCTGAATAGCTCTTGGTACAGTTCGAGTAGCTGGGTGACGTATCGTTGAGGAGTGAAGAGTCGTTGTGCATCTTGAAACGCTTGCGAAGCCAACTTCTTGCCTAAGTTCGGATGTTCCCAAATTTTGGTGATCGCTGCGCTGAGTTCTGAATGACTTCTTGGGGTGAAGAGATATCCGTTTTTACCATGCCTAATCACTTCTGGAATTCCTCCAACTTGTGATGCAATCACCGGAACCCCGGAGTGCATCGCTTCGACGATGGCAATGCCAAACCCTTCGCTGTTCGATGGTAAAACAAAAAGGTCAAGACAACTCATGATTTCAGAGACTGAAGAATGTTCTCCGAGAAAGTGAACGCCCGGTAAGCTTGCGGCTTGTTGGTCAAGAGAATTTCGCAACGGACCATCACCAATGATGAGAAGTGCTGAATCTTCCGGAATCAATCTCTGGTGGTGCAATTGTTTCCAAACTTCAAGCAAGTCTGAATGTCGCTTCTCATGACGTAGTGAAGCGACAATGCCGACACAAAACGATGAATTACGGCGGAGGAGGTGTCTGAGTGTTGCTTCACGATTGTGAACTGGCAGATTCATAAATTCAGGCCCAGCACAATTATGAATCACACGCACATGACCGTCGGAAACTCGCATCATCGAACAAGCAAACTTCTGCACTGCCACTGAACATGAGATCGCCGCCGTTGCCTGACTCACGATCAAACGGTCCAGGATTTTGTGCGACCACCTTTTCCACTGATACAGCCCATGCTCTTCGGTGATGACGACCGGGATTTTCGAAATTTTAGCTGCAACGACAGATTTTACGTTGGTGACAAATTGGCTTGATTGAACGATCAACGGCTGGTGCTGTTTGAGGTACCGAGATAGTTTTAAAATTCCAAGCGGATCGGCAATCGAGCCACTGATTCCTAAACAATCGATTTGATATCCCTGACGCTTCAATTCGAAGCCAATGTCTCCTGGTTTACCGAGAAGGCAGATGCGAAATCGAACACCACGTTCCGCGAGTTCCCCAACAATCGACTGCCTCAAAACTTCTGCTCCCCCTCTTCTGAGAGACGAATGCACAAAGATGACTTCGGGTTTTTTCATTGAGGCTACTATTGTAAAACCGTGAAGCATTCGACCTTACCGAATGATGTTGTTAGCAAATGGAATGTCTTTTTCGCAGAATGTCCAAGCTTGTTAAATTGCTTCCGGTTTGCGCCGTCGGCTCAGGATCGCTTAACTCGCCCTGCCGACTGAGGAGTCACGGACCCCGCCAGTTTCAGAGAGTATTGCTGCCAATTTCGGTCCGATCACGTCGTGTGAAAATCTTTCGACAACTGATAAGCGAGCGGCCCTGGCGATTCGATTTCGTAATTCCGGAGAATCAATCAACGTTGACAAAGCATTCACCCAGTCAGCGTTTGTGTTCACCAGTAGGCCTGTTTGATTGTGCTGCACTAACTCTTGATTGTATCCGATATTTGTGGCGACTCCTGGGACACCTGTCGCCATGTATTGACGCATTTTGCAGCCACTTTTTCCTCGACTCCATTCCTCAAATGGCAACGGCATGATTCCAATGTCAAGTTCATGAAAGCGTTCGGTTTCCTTTTTTAGGCTCCATTCAACCTGCTCGGTTCTCACTCCGGCTGCTGCGTATTGACCGCCAATAACCCGTAGAACGACACGGGGGTATCTTCTGCAAATTTCGGTGAGTGCAGGCGTGATTAAGCTCAAATACTTTGCGGTGCTCTCACTGCCGATCCAGCCGATGACAATTTTGCCGCCATTCACGTGCTCAGTCCGTGGACTGAGCCGTTGAGTGTCCTCTGCTTCAGGAAGAATTGAGACTCGCGAGTTGTGCTGAGTCGCAAACTCCGCGAGGAATTTATTTGGGACGAGAACACGATCAGCAAGTTGAATCGATTCGGAAAGACGAGATGAGAATTTCAACCAATCTGAAATACGATGATGAGTGCTTGCCTTGTGAATATGAATGGCATCATCAAAATCAAAGATGACAGGCACTCCTGTTTCACTCAAGATCCGTTCGAAGAGAGGCGGTCCATACGGATAGATTCCTTTCAAGACATAGATCAGATCATAATTCCCGGATGACCGAAGGAGTTGTATTCGTCTTGCAAATGCCCGAGCCATCATCATCGAGTTACGTATCAGTCGACCTCTTTTCCGGCTCAGTCGATATTCACTCTCGGAAAGCATCGGGACAACATCGCATCGAAAGCCCACTGATCTCAGGAAAGGCAGCAGTTGATAAACACGATACCGTGAACTCGGAGAGAGACGCGGATACTGAGTGAGAAACAATATGTTCATGAAGAAGAGTGACAAGGTGGTTGAGGTGCAAATCGCTGCTTGTCCCAGCCTCCAGTGCAAAATAGGAAATCGATCACCGACATGAACGGCTCGAACTCTCCATGAGACTGGCAATACTCGGGGTGCGTAAAACCTTGCCACAATAATTGAATGCCCGCATGCTGGAAATCGGCCTCTTGAATGTAACGTTGGCTGCCTGCTCCATCTCCAGAAAGATAGGTCGTCGCATTGCATGCTTGCAAAATTGCTTGA
>JAJDEL010000403.1 GCA_029259835.1 Planctomicrobium sp.
GCGCTTCAACCGTTGCCCGGTTCACAGAGTGCGACATCCCTGCATCATCGGCATGGATGATGACGTATCGCTTCGCTGGCGCAGTCTTATCATCCGCAACCGCTGACAGACAATTTGGAAAGAGGAGCAGGCTTAAAGCCAGAACAGATAATCGATTCATCGTTCATATTCCAGAAACAAATTCGTGCTTCAGATAGTTGCTGACGGCTAGGAGTATTTTTCTCGTAGCCTTCGGGCGGCTTCGACTTCGTTTTTTAACTTCGTGTAGACCTCGTCAATACTGACTTTAGCGGCTGAGCCGGGCGCAAAACCGCATTCCGGGTTGAGTGTGATTCGCTCTGGTGCGACGTACTTCACGGCCTGCTCGACGCGAGCGACGATTGAGTCGACCGAATCGACTTCGCCGGGCAGGCAACTCACGCAACCTAACCCAATCTCAACATCTTCCGGTAACTCACGGAAAACAGACATCTCGCCTGACCCAGGTGTTGTGAATTCCATTGTGATGTGACCCACATTCAGCCGCCGAAGTTGCGGCATGATCGGGTCATAACTGCCTTGGTGTTGTACCTCACCACGTACTTTTGCACCGGCACGACGGCAAAGATGAACTGCCATCCGAACATCCTTGAAGTCGGCGACGACCTGATTGTCCATGTCGACTGCAAAGTCGGCGGCGCGATCCGGATCGTCGTATTTCGCACGAACATTTGGATCGACAAACAAACAGAGATGCGGGTCATCAACCTGAATGATCGAAACACCTTCGTCGCGCAGCAACTCGATCTCGCGGCGCAGGATTGGCACGCAGTCCTGAACGAATGCTTCTCGCGTTGGATACGCTTTGGAGGAGGCGACAGGGTCCCACATCCGTTCTCCGAGCAATGCTGGTGCTGGTAAAGTCGCTTTGATCTCACGATTCGTTAACGTTTTCAAGAAAGCGACTTCTTTAGCAATGAAGCCTGGCTCTTTCGGGGACAAGCGGTCGACGACGACTGTCCAGGGGCGACCATCGGCTGGATTGAGACTTAACTCAAAGCCGTGAGCCAATTCGGCGATCACGCCGATGTACGACTTTCGCCACCACTCGCCATCAGAAATGATGTCGAGTCCAGCCGCCTCTTGTAGTGCAACAACGGATCGGATTGCCGAACCCATGAGCCGGTCGTACTCTTCGCCAGAAAACGGGCAGTCGTCAGCGATCAAGTCCTTGACGAAATCGGGGCGTGGCATGGAGCCAATGATGGACGTTGGAAACAGTATTCTCTCAGACATATCATTTCTCCAAATGTCGGGAGTTCCAGAAATTGCGGGCGTATTCAAAATCCTGCTGAGTGTCGACTTCGATATAGCCGCCCGGCGTATCAGTATGAGACATTCGCTGACCGTTTTCGATCATGTCTTGCAACAGGTGAATCAGGTAAGCTTTCTCAAAGATTTTGGCTTCGCGGAACGGTTGCCCTGAAAACTCTTCTCGCCGACGATGGTAATGTTCGCGAAACGCGGTCGCACCTGCTACAGAAAACTTGGCAAGCCCGATGAATTCGCCATGAGCGGCGGCTTCGTCGATCTCACGATGGACTCGGGTGACATGACCGTTCGACACGGTGACTTTCTCGGCATCGTCGCTCGGATGTTCTGTACGATGTTCGTATCTCACAAGCCACTCACTGTCGACTGCTAAGGTAATGTCCGCGTCGTTTTCGACAACACTTTTGACGATCTTCGGTGTGAAAAGCACATCTGAGTAGCAGCAGAGAAACGGCTCGTCCATTAAATCTTCGGCGTACAAGAGAGACGCGAGGATGTTGTTGTTCGGCCAATCGTCGTTATGACGAAACGTGAACTGCGGGAAATCTTCCTGGACACGTTCAATACGATACCCTCCGATGAAGACGATCTCGTCGATGCCGTTTTGACGAAATGCGTCGACTGCCCAATCGAGCATTTTTCGACCACCGACTTCGGCATAGCACTTCGGTGTCTCTGCTGTTGTTGGCATTAGCCGACTTCCGCGTCCGGCTCCAATAATAATCGCTCTCATGTGTTCAACACTCCAAACTTTATAGTGCCCACGGGTAAGATTGTCTGATTCCTCATAGTATTATTCCGCGAGGCAGAACCAGACATTCTTAATCGAGAGTAGTATAGATCAACTGTTTTTGTCACTTCTGTCGGCGGTTGCATTCCAAAGTAATCCCGAAGCGACCGCGGCTCCGAGTGCCCAAGCCGCCCACATGAAAATCGCTCGCTCCCAGCCGTACGCATCAAGCGCGCGACCAGTGAAGACATCCCCAGAGGCGGCACCGATGTATCCCAGGCAATTCACGAAACCAGCCGCAGCAGCTGACGTACCACGACGGGCAAGGTCGGCTGGCGCGGTGCCCACCAACAGCACTTGTGGACCGTAAATGCAAAAGCCGATGCAAACCAATAGAACCAGCGTCCCAGGTACACTCGTACGAGCCACAGAGTCATACATCAGGCTCAATCCGGCCAGCGCGACCAGTAGTATGCACGTCACAGGTGCGCGTCGACTGCCAAAATAACGATCGGTCGCCCAACCTGCGACATACGATCCAGCGACCGCTCCCAGCGGCAAGACAGCATATTTCAGCGCCGCCTTAAAAACACTAGCCTCTTCATCATCACCGGTCACCTGAATCTCCGTGAGATGCGTCAATCCCCAGTCCAGGAATCCGTATCGACAGGCGTTTAACAATCCGAGTGAAATACCCAGCAACCACAGCGAGGGGTTCGAAATTGTCAGTAGGAAATTCTCTCGTGCTGAGTTGCGAGGATCGTTTCGCAGCGGTGTGAATGCTGGAACTTCACCTTCAGTATTGTCCTCTTCATGTGGTGGGTGCTCGCGAAGAAACAGGAGCATGATCACTGCTGCGAAGACCATAAGCCCAGCCGGAATCCACAACACTCCTTGCCATCCAAACTTGTCTGCGGCATAGCCAGACACTAAAAATGTTAAGACCGCGGTGACTTGGTAACCTGTCCCAATAAAGCCAATCACCCTGCCACGTCGGTGAACGGGGAACCAGTTTGCCAACACGCGGACGCAGGGAGTCCAACCCAGGGATTGTGAGTATCCGTTACATGCCCAGATGAAGATCAGGAAGTAAAGTGCCGTACCGCAGCCAAACAACACATTGAGCACGGCGGTTCCCAGCATTCCAACCGCCAGCAGTTTGCGTGGCGAGATTTGCTCCGAGAGCTGACCATTGAGCAACTGACCAGCGGCATAGGCGATTTTCGTAGAACCAAGGATGTAGCTGATTTGAGTTTTCGTCAGCCCGAGTCCACCGTCATCGACGGACTCCATCAACCCTGGGACTGCCGCAGAGATGTTCGTGCGGCAAAAGTAAAACGCTCCGTATACAAACCAGATCGTCCACATGATTGAAATCTCTCCGCTATGTGGACGCGAAGTCGATTCGAGCTCATGGTTCGGAGTTGTCAAGGTGTGTCACTTCGGAACGGGAATTGTGATTTGGAAAACGTGGAAGGTACGGCATCGTAGAGCCAAATGCGAGCTATGAAACCAATTTCCGTCGGCGTCCTTGTCTTATTTCTTGAATTGTACGACTCCCGAATAAAGCTCAATCGTACCGCCTCGCATACAACACGTCTTAATGCGAATGCACTCGCAGGCGTTGGGCGTTTTGTAAGAACGTGTTGTCCAGCCCAGGCTCGTGGCTCTCACACAATGGCAACTGTTTTGAGACCACACGTCATGAGCCGAACGCGCTAGCGTCGGGGAATTTGCGAGAAAACGTGACTCGCGCAAGGTCCGAGGCTATCGCCAGCGGCTCACTAGAACACGGTCCAAGGTAAAAGTAGACAGCATCGGGCTGGCTCCAGCAGTTCACAAAGCAGGCGCACAGGGACATTCGCGGTTACCCAAACAATTCCATGATTGGTTTGCCTGTGGTCAAGGAGCGAGAAATTCCGCTGGCGTCAAGTGGATCGTTGATGGGGATATCAAGAGCTTGGTAGATCGTCGCTGCCAGTTCTTCAGGACGAACGGGGTTCTCGGTCGGATACTCGCCCAACTTGTTGGTCTTCCCGTACACTTGTCCCCCCGCGATGCCTGCTCCGGCGATGATTGAAGAGAAACATTTGGGCCAGTGTTGGCGTCCAGGTGGGTCTTGCTTCAACACGAATGGTGTACGACCAAACTCACCTGTCACCACAACCAGCGTGTTTTCCAACATACCGGTTTCTTTGAGATCGGAAAGTAAAGCGGCAAGCGCTTGATCCAGGCGAGGTAAACAAAACCCCATGCCATAAGAGCCAGTGCCGAAGGCGTCGCCCATGCCCATGTTTCCGCCGTGCATGTCCCAGCTGCTGCTCGGAGGACCTGCCTTGTCGTGCTCTGCCTGACCGGTCCAGCCGTTGACAGTGACAAAGCGGACACCCGATTGCACCATGCGTCGTGCGAGCAGCAAGTTTTGTCCGAGTGGATGCATTCCGTAACGTTCTCGAACCTTGTCTGGCTCCTGGCTCATATCGAATGCCTGTCTGCCTTCGCCTCGCGTTAGAGCTTCGTAGGTCTTTTCACGCAAATCAGACCAGTCCTTGACTTGTTGGTCCTTATCCAGCCTGCTGGATTCAATGCTGCCGAGCAGTGACTTGCGATATTCGAATCGTTTCTCGTCGTAGGCATCGTAAATCTGAGGAGGTTTGAAGTTTGCCATCGCCGGATGGTTGTTCGCTGAGCCGACAAACACGGGCGCATAAGCCGAGCCAAGGTAGCCACCGATGCCAATGTTCGGAGCGCAAAAAACAGGCGGTCCCACGCATTTGATCAACCACGCATTGGAAACGAAATTGCGCGTGCTCGGTTTATGTTTCGCAACGAAAGAGCCGAGGTACGGGTGCTCGTCCGGCATGCCTTGCTGCACTCGCTTCTCCGATTGGCCGCTGAGCAGATTGTGCATCGCGTCGAAGTGATTACTGATCGCGCCCGGATGCGACATTGAATTGATGAGGGTGAAGTGGTCCGTTAACTTGGCGAGTTCTGTGTGCATCTCGTTGATGCGCATGCCCGGCACCTTGGTGGAGATCGGATCGTATGGCCCGCGATAATCGAGTGGTGCATTCGGTTTCATATCCCAGGTATCAACGTGGCTTGGGCCACCACAGAGCAGGACAAAGATGCAGGATTTCTCCGAGGCGACAGCGTTGCCTGATCCGTCGACCTTGTCGGCACCCATTACCATTCCGGGCATTCCAAGACTCAGTGTTCCCATACCACTGGCAATGAGGGCTTGCCGTCGGTTCATTTGGAAATCGTTCATACAAATGTTCCCATGTCCAGGTTGCAGACTCGAGTGAGGATTCTGTGTTAGTCAGATGCTTGATTCAGTCAATCATGGCGGTTGACGCAATTAAACAAAACGCTCTCGCCCGTTTAGCTTAGTGTACAACCGCTACAGATTCTAGATAATTCGCCTTGCAGACTCTTTTTCTGCCGTCAAAATCATTTGAGGAGTCTGGAGGCCCTGATTGGTGGTATTTTTTCCATTCTGGCTCTCGAAAAGAGCTGCGTGATGTCGTCTTCTTCGCAGGCCAGTTGAGTGGCCTGCGATTTGATTGTTGGTAACACATATCTTTACACATCAATACCCATGAAGAGCTTTGTTAGTGAAGATGAGTGCTGATCAGCGTTCCTGTTATCCCACAACGTTCGATCATCGAGAACTGACCTGAGATGTGCGGCTGCAAGTGTTCTTACCGAGGAAGTTGCGAATGTGTTTTGCAATGATGTGACCGTCTTCTTCTAGTGCGAAGTGACCGGTGTCGAGTAGGTGGAATTCCAGGTTCTTAAGGTCTCTCTTGTAGGGGTGTGCCCCTGCTGCCGGAAAGATTGGGTCGTTCTGGCCCCAGACAATCAACGTGGGTGGCTGGTATTTGCGAAGATACTCTTGCCACTGCGGATACAGCAGCGGGTTGCTGCCGTAACTGTGGA
>JAJDEL010000404.1 GCA_029259835.1 Planctomicrobium sp.
GTCCCAAGTACGCCATACGTATATTGAGAATCGGGCGTGATTTGGCTCCGATCTTGTGGAGCCCTCAAACGTGGGAAAACGTACAGGCATTTAATCAACGTTTTTTGACACTCGCTACGTGCTCTCATTTCAGTAAATGAACCGAAATCTCGCTTTTCGTTGGATCACGCTGTAACCTTGACTGCATGTCTGACGTCACGCGCATCCTGGGAGAGATCGAAGCGGGAGATCCGTCCGCGGCGGAGCATTTGTTACCGCTCGTCTATCGAGAACTGCGAAAACTGGCCGCAGCCAGACTGGCTCAAGAGAAGCCCGGTCAGACATTGCAGGCGACGGCCTTGGTGCATGACGCCTACATCCGTCTGGTGGACGTCGAGAAAGCCCAGCACTGGAATAGCCGAGGTCACTTTTTTGGGGCGGCCGCCGAGGCGATGCGGCGGATTCTGGTCGAAAGCGCCCGACGCCGAAAAAGCGCCAAGCACGGCGGAGATTTGGATCGCCAGGCCGTCGTCGCATCCCAACTCGAGGCTCCGGCAGAGTGCGGCAATCTGATCGCATTGGACGCGGCTCTCGACGAATTGGCGAGAGAGGATGCCGACGCGGCCGAATTGGTCAAACTCCGCTATTTTGCAGGACTTACCGTCAATCAGGCGGCTGAGGTTCTGGGGGTCTCACCGCGCAAAGCGGACTTCATGTGGGCCTTCGCCCGCTCCTGGTTGCGACGGGCCATCAGCAGCGATTCGCCATAGTTTTCCGCCCACCAGAAGAAAATCTCAATTTTCTTTGCGCGATTCCGATGGCTTCTCGCACTGGGTTGTAGAGGCACGTCCTCAGGTACAAAGGTTAGGACCATGAAACAACGAGATATCTTTATCGAGGCGATGCAGAAAGTAGAAGGCGAGGAGCGTCGCATCTTTCTGGATGCGGCATGTGGCGACGACGTCGAGCTGCGGAACAGCGTCGAGGAATTGCTTGCTGAACATCGGAAGGATGAAAGTTTCTTCCTGGATGCCCCACCACCCGGCTTGGGTGCGACCGTCGATATGCCCGAGATCACAGAGAAACCCGGCACCGTCATCGGCCCCTATAAACTCCTCCAGCAAATCGGCGAAGGAGGGATGGGAGTCGTCTACATGGCTGAGCAGTCCGAGCCGGTCGAACGTCGCGTCGCTCTGAAGGTCATCAAGCCAGGAATGGATACGCAACAGGTCATCGCCCGCTTCGAAGCCGAGCGGCAGGCACTGGCGATGATGGACCATCCGAATATCGCCAAAGTGCTCGATGCCGGTCAGACTGACTCCGGGCGACCCTATTTCGTGATGGAACTCGTCAAAGGTGTGCCGGTCACGCAGTACTGCGACGAACAACATCTCTCGCCGAAAGAGCGGCTGGAATTGTTCGTTCCGATCTGCCAAGCCGTTCAACATGCCCATCAGAAGGGAATCATCCACCGCGATCTCAAGCCGTCCAACATTCTGGTCGCTCGCTACGACGGCAAACCGGTCCCCAAGGTGATCGATTTTGGAGTCGCTAAAGCCACAGGTCGGCAACTCACCGACAAAACGATGTTCACGCAGTACGGCCAGATCGTGGGGACGATCGAATACATGTCCCCCGAACAGGCCGAATTCAACCAACTCGATGTCGACACGCGCAGCGACATCTATTCCCTGGGTGTGTTGCTCTATGAGTTGCTAACAGGCGAAACTCCCTTCGACAAAACCCGCCTTCGCTCGGCCGCATTCGATGAACTCCTGCGGATCATCCGAGAGGAAGAGCCGCCCCGGATGAGTACCAGGCTCAGCAGTAGTGAAACACTCCCGAATACGGCCATCAACCGCAGCACCGAACCGAAGAAGCTCAGCGTGCTGGTTCGCGGGGAGCTCGACTGGATCGTGATGAAGGCCCTGGAGAAAGACCGAGGCCGGCGTTACGAAACCGCCAGCAAATTCGCCGAGGATGTGCAGAACTACCTGAATGACGAAGCCGTCACCGCGTGCCCGCCGTCGGCGGGGTACAAATTCAAGAAATTCGCCCGGCGGAACAAAGCGGTGATCGGAACGACGGCCGCGATTGCTGCTTCGTTGATTATCGGAAGTGGTGTTGCTATCTGGCAGGCTTACGAAGCTGACAATGAACGCGACCGAGCCGTCATCGCGGAAAGCAAGGCGATTGAGGAAGCTGAACGGGCAATCAAGGCAGAGGAATTGGCCGAGGAGCGGCTTATCACCGTGTCACGGCAAAAAGAGGAAATTGTCGAGGAGAAGAAAAACACTGAAGAACAGGCTGCAATTGCAGAAGCAGTCAACGATTTCCTGCAGGAGGATCTCTTGGGCATGGCCGATGCGGCCATGCAGGTGGAAAATGAGATCACCCCCGATCCGAACATCAAACTCCGCACTCTCTTAGATCGTTCGGCGAAAACCATTGAAGAGCGGTTTCAGGATCGGCCGTTGGTCGAAGCGGCAATTCGAAGCACGTTGGGAAACGCTTATTTCGCGATTGGTCAATATCAAGAAGCCAAAGAGCAACACCGGCAAGCGCTGGAGTTACGAAAACAAGTCATGGGACTTGAACATCCTGATACGCTCATCAGCATGACCAATCTGGGAGTCTTATTGGACTTTCAAGGACAATGCGAGGACGCTGAGAAACTCCACCGTGAGACACTCGAAATTCGGCAGCGGGTCTTAGGCCCGGAACACCCTCAGACGCTGTCCAGCATGAACAAGCTGGCGAACTCGTTCCGCCGTCAAGGCCGATTCGAAGCCGCCGAGAAACTCCACCGTGACACGCTGGAGATTCAGCAACGAGTCTTGGGTCCGGAACACCCCGATACGCTCATCAGCATGGACAATCTGGCGATGACGTTGCACAAGGCGGGCCAGCACAAGGCGGCCGAGAAACTTCACCGTAAGACGCTCGAAATTCAGCAGCGAATTTTGGGGCCGGAACACCCTGAGACGGTATACAGTATCTATAGGGTGGCGATGTCGTTGACCGGACAACGCCGATTTGAAGCCGCCGAGAAACTTCACCGTGAGGCGCTGGAGATTCAGCAACGTGTCTTGGGACCGGAACACCCCGATACGCTGCACTGCATGATCAATCTGGCGACCTCGTTGTCCCGTCAAAGCGAGCACGAGGCCGCCGAGAAACTTTGCCGTGAGGTTCTGGAGATTCGTCAACGTGTCTTGGAACCGGAACGCCCTCAGACGCTGTCGAGCATGAACAAGCTGGCGAACACGTTGCGAGATCAAGGCCAGTCCAAGGCCGCCGAGAAACTTCACCGTGAAACGCTCGAAATTCGGCAGCGGGTCTTGGGACCGGAACACCCTGATACGCTGCTGAGCATGAACAACCTGTCAAACTTGTATTCAAATCGCTCCTGGTATTTCTCGAACACGACAGATGTCTCGAACAGAAACCCAGCCGAAGCCGTCCGCATGGCGATGCTCGCTTGCGAACTTCAACCAGACAGCGCCAACAACTGGAATAACCTCGGCGTGGCCCAGTATCGCGCCGGTGATTACGCCGCCGCCTTGGAAGCGTTGCTGAAGGCCGATGGAATGATCGAGGGGGGTGACCGAGTCCATCGCATGTTCCTGGCCATGACGTTGCACCAACTCGGTCAAACCGACGAAGCGCTTCAGAGGTACGTTGAAGGAACGATCTGGATCGCCACTCGCCATAAGAAAAGTGGAGAACAGAATCGGTTCCGCGCCGAAGCGGAGGAATTGTTAGACTTCGATTCGAACCGACGGGACGACCTGATCGCGGAATATTACTCTGACCCGCCGCCCGCAGAAGCCACTGTGCAATACTGGCGGGACCGCGGGCACTGGCACTATGAGAGAAGTGAGTACGAGCAAAGCGTGACCGACCTGACACAGGCCATCGAACTGGATGCAGGAAACTCCTATTTCCACCAGCTTCGCGGGACGGCTCTCGTCAAATTAAAACGGGGGGACGAGGCCCTCAGCGACCTGGATAAAGCCATCCGCATCTCTCCCGGACATGTGTCGGCGTATCTCTGGAGAAGTCATGCACATCAAAATCTGAATCATCATGAGGAAGCTTTGGCCGACGCGAAAAAAGCGACCGCGTTGGATGAGAAGAATCAATGGGCCTGGAATCGATTGGCACAGGTGCATGAAGTGCAACAAGAGTGGGGTTTAGCCGCTGAAGCGTACGGCAAGTTCTTCCATATCGAACTCGTTGATTCGAGTTGTTGGATTCCCTACGCCAACGCCCTGCTGGCCAGTGGCCAACTCGATGAGTACCGAACCTTCTGCGCAAAGTTAGTCGAGCGGAACGCAGACACCGAGGATCCTCAGACGGCCCGCCAGATCATTCTCTGTTTGAAGAAAGCTCCCGACGCCGTCGCAGACTGGACGGTCCCGATACGTCTCGCGGAGTTGGTCCTGGCAAGTGAGAACCCTTCCAAGAATCATGTCACTTTACTCTTCGTCCGGGCGGGCCAATACCGGCGTTCGATTGAGTTGCAGGAAAAGGCGGTACAAGCATCGCAGCAAGGTCTCGATGCCTGGGGTTGTCTTCGCATGGGACTGGCCTATCACGGCCTGGGAGATTTCGAACAAGCACAACGTTCCTTGATCCAAGCCGACAAACTGACAGCGGAAGACACGACCTACGCAGAGGATCCGAATTACCAGAAGCTGCACCAGGAGGTGTCCCAGTTATTGGCTTCCAAAACGGCGTCGCCAAAAGAGGATAAGAGTCCCGTCACACAAAATGTAATTTCGGAGGAGGGTCCCGAGATGTAAGCCTCCATTCGCTGAGTGCCACTGGCGTGTTGCTAGTGTGATCCAGGTTCGGAACAAACGTACGCAGTCACTCAACAAAACAGATTGAAACCAAAAAATCGCCCGGTGAGTTGTCAGGCCTAACCAACCTCTCACCGGGCGAAGAGAGCCATCCACCGGGGACACGGTCCGCGCCCCGGGCAGCGGCATTTTTATTGTAATGCGGACCGTCACCATGAGAAAGAGGTTTTTCAAATGTCCGTTCGCAACCTGTGTTACACAATCATCTTGGCAACCGTTTGTCACGTGCTACCGATCAGCCATTCATCGACCGCATTCGCGGAAAACCCAAACGGAGTTGTTCGCACCTTTGCGATCGAATCACTCTCACCAATCGATTTGCAAAGCGATGATTCCATCGGATTGATCGTGGCACCACCGTCTTCAACGAGTGCTGATGTCGTTCACTTTCATCACACGAATTCCGATCCTCGATTCGATTCGACCGTCTGGCAACTTCAACAAGTCATGCATGTTACCACCGGAAACGCTGATACTCCGGGGGCCTTCATGTGGCTCTTGGACGACGAGACCCCGACTCCACCTCCTGCAGGCGCCGTCACGTTCAATGGGCATTCTCCGTTTCAGATCCTCAGCCAAGAAGTGTTCATGATTAAAGATTGCGATGACGGTTCGTGCGGATTCTATAACTATGTGCCGGGGGATAAGGTGATTTCGACCAACCCCAGCGATGCACGATTCACAGTGATTACGGCAGTTTTTTCTCACTAGATTCCCGATTAAACGGTTCGCATACAATCCAAGGAGTATCATCATGCCCCGCCATTCTCTTTTTCGATCAACACCAGTTCTCCTGATCGCAGGACTTGTTATCAACAGTTTCGGATCGATGCCCATCGAAGCCGGAAAGCCGGCAGCCAAAGGTGGAGGACCGTCCTACGATGTGATCAAACTGGATGACCTAAACGGCATCGTCGAGGGCTTCGCTTACGATGTGAACGATTCACGATTAGTCGTTGGCGTCGCGCAGGATTCTTTGTCAAACACGCAAGCAGCCTGCTGCTGGAATATTGTCAAAACGAAGCGGACTTTTCAATCGACATTGCAACTTCTGAACGGTAGTGATTTCGTTCAATCAACAGCCTACGGATGCAATGAGGCTGGTGAGATCGTGGGAAGTGGACTCGATACCGGTGGGAATGCGTTTGCCACATACTGGGCCAATAGCAATGCCCTCGTTCAGTCTTTACTCGGACTTCCAGATAGTTTTTCCTGCAGTGCGTCTGCGATTAGTAACGATGGAGTGATCTGTGGAACTTCGGTCACAGCCGTCGGCGAGAAAACTTCCGCGATCTTATGGCGAGTAACATCCAATGGCGTCTGGGGACCTGTCAAACTTGAAGTACTCGATCCCGATCCATTGGGAGTAAACTATGTCGTTGCCAACGACGTAAATGACCAGGATGCAAACGGAGTCATCACGATTGTCGGTCACTCGAACGGCAACGCGGTTGAATGGACGGTGACTCTGTCAAACGATGGCGGCCTTTTGGAAGGACCTTCGACAATCCTGTCGAGTGAAGCTGAGATCCAGGCAGTCAACAACTTCGGAATTGCTTGCGGAAATGCGGCCTTCGCTCCAAACATCGCCACAGCTTGGATCGACGGGACTCCGATGATTCTGGATCCGGGGCGGTCACTTTATTCTGCAATCCCGCATGATGTGAATGATTCAGGAGTGATCGTCGGGGAATCGGGAATTGATAGTGAAGCGGTGCTTTGGACAAGCCCGTTTGATGAGATGATCTCCCTAAACAAGTTCCTCAAGAATTCACTTTTCCGGAAGCTCATAACCGCGGAAGCCGTCAGCAACTCGGGAGACATCGTAGGATACGGTTTGCTCGACGAACTCGGGACTCACTCTGCATTTATGGCAATCCCCAAATAAAGTCCAGCAAGTGTACGTAATCTCGAGTTAGCCTTTTATCGTAAGCCAGCGGCGATGTAGGCTGGGACTCGTCCCAGCATGATAGAGATCGCTCTGATTACGAAGTGAAGGCAGTCGCGTTCAGACCCCTAGATTCCTGATGAGCGATTTCTGTGGTCGACCAAAGCGACCTGAAAGCACCGCTGCGGGAAGAGGTGACAGTGGCTGACGAAGAATCATGCTTCGCCAGTCACTGGCTTTTTACACGTTGAAGC
>JAJDEL010000405.1 GCA_029259835.1 Planctomicrobium sp.
GAAAACGTAATGATGTACTACGTAAATCGTTCCGGCGACGCGACGGTCATTGAACTCGTAACCGATTTCAAACAACTCGCCACAAACAAATTCGAAAACGACACCTCCGACTACCACGGCACTCCCGCGATTAGCAACGGACAACTCTTCATTCGCTCAAATAAGTACCTGTACTGTGTCGCCGAGGAAAGCAAAGCAGTCGTCAAGGAATAGTGGTCACCCAGTCATCAGGATAGAATCAGACTGACTGTGATCGTGCCAGTCCCCGAATGGTGCATTAGCTTTGAGTGATACATCAGTCCATTAGCAGCCCCTACAACTTCGGTAGTCTGCGGAAATTCGTTCGTGCGCAGGGCTCAAATTTGTAAGATTGATCACAGATGCCAAGAAGCCGATGCTGTAATATGCTTGTCTTCGCTCCGTGACCTCTACCCTTCGGCGAGCACGAATTCGAGGGCGGTTTCAAAAGGAGACACGGACGCATGACGTTGGCCATTATTCTGCTTGCTGTCATCTGCCTTGCGTATGCCAATGGTGCCAACGATAACTTCAAGGGCGTGGCGACACTCTTCGGCAGTGGAACCGCAAACTATCGCCGGGCTCTAACCTGGGCCACGATCACAACGCTGCTTGGCTCTTTAACGGCAGTATTTTTGGCTGGAACGCTGCTCAAGAATTTCAGCGGCAAAGGACTCGTCGATACCGCTCTGGTCGCAAGTGTCGATTACGGTGCTGCTGTCGCTTTGGGGGCTGGACTCACAGTCCTTTTGGCGACACGGATTGGTATGCCGATATCCACGACGCACAGTCTGGTCGGAGCTTTGATAGGAGCGGGTTGGGCGGCAGGATCGGTGATCAACCTGACCAAGCTCGTCGGCGGTTTCTTCGCACCGTTGCTGATCAGCCCGTTTCTGGCTGTTGGTGCGGCGCTGCTGCTGTATCCAATCTTGACGTTCACCCGCCAACGCTGGAGGATCACGTCCGAAACGTGCCTCTGTGTCGGTAACAAAACGGTTGAAGTTGTTCCTGCATCGTGCAACTCTGTGGCACTTCAACGTGCCGAGCAGTTGTCGATACAGGTCGGCGACGCTGTGACATGTCAGAGTCGTTACCAAGGCAAGATGCTCGGAATTGATGCCGCATCTGTTCTGGATCAACTCCACTACTTGTCGGCAGGCATGGTCAGCTTTGCTCGGGGCCTGAACGACACGCCGAAGATCGCCGCTTTGCTGCTTTTGGCCCCCGCACTCGGCGGATTTGGCAGTACGGCGTTGGTCGGAATTGCCATCGCCATTGGCGGCGTTGTCAGCGCTCGTCGAGTTGCTGAAACGATGAGTCAAAAAATCACGACCATGAATCACGGCCAAGGATTCACCGCCAATTTCATCACCGGAATTATTGTCATTGGTGCGAGCCGATATGGTCTTCCGGTCTCCACGACTCATGTCAGCTGTGGTTCATTGTTCGGAATCGGCACCGTAACACGCCAAGCGAATTGGAGAGTGATCGGAAAAATACTCGGAGCGTGGGTCGTGACACTGCCGTTAGGATCAGCCATCGGTGCTTCATGCTTCTGGATTATCAGTTCCGTAGGCTGAGACTGGCCCAGCTTTAATGATTCGGTGTATTTGAATTCGTAACGAGCGTAAAAAAACAAACCAATCCTTTATGTGATAGAAGATACAGGAGTATTGTATTATTGCATCGCAATTGGTGAGACGAGCCTCAGCCTACGCCCTTTGCGGAGGGCTGTACACGCGCATCGCGGAGGATTCCCTCAAATGCCTTCTTCCAACTTCGCAAAAACTGAATCAATCGGTGGCATCCGTGGATAAAGGAGAGTAGAGTTAAATGGACCTGTAGAGAAACGCTTTGTCCGCCATTTCACTGATGGCACGTAGCCCGGAGATGCGAAATGCTCGAACGCTCAAATCATCGATTTGAGAAACCTCTATCTCGAAGAGGGCTGATTCAGGCAGGTGGGATTGGAGCATTGGGGCTGAATCTCACGAAGTTACTCCGCGCTGATGATCGCCGTTCTGATCAGAACATTTCTGGAACGCCACCCAAATCATGCATCTTCATTCATCAATACGGTGGCTTGAGCCAGCTTGATTCATGGGATATGAAACCAAATACGCCGCAAGAAATTCGTGGTCCGTACAAGCCCATCGAGACGGCAACTCCCGGTTTCCAAGTGTGCGAACTGATGCCACAACTGGCCCGGGTCTCCGAGAAATTTGCGGTCATTCGTTCGATGACGCATCACATGGCTCAACACGATAAAGCCAATTCAATGTTGCTGGCTGGCCGGAGAAATCCAGCAGTCAACGATCCTTCCTTTGGAGCAATTGTCTCCAAGCTTTCTCCAGCAGTGGAGTCCATACCTGCCCACGTCTGGTTGCAGAAGTATGGTGGAGGCTCTGCTCCTCCGGAACACACATATCTGACTGGCGGGCACCTCGGCATGGCCTATGCGCCGATGCTGATCGGCGAGACGCATGATGAAAACCCTGCCTCTAAGGATTTCCGCGTCCGCGCTTTCGACACGAATGAAGCCATCTCCCTAAAACGCTTGGAAGAACGTTGGCAACTCTTGCAGGGACTGCAAAATTTTTCAGGAAAGAAAACTTCCTCAGCATTCGAATCGCTCGACATCTATCAACAGCAGTCATTTGATCTGTTACACAGTAGCGATGCGAAGTCCGCTTTTGATATCAAGAAAGAGAAGCCGTCGACGCGCGATCGTTATGGCAGGAATCCTTTGGGACAAAACTTGTTACTTGCTCGACGGTTGATCGAATCGGGAGTCAGACTCGTAAATGTCGTGGCTTGGACAGGGTTGGGCGTTGGTGAAAAGTTTGTCAGCCTGGAAACCTGGGATATGCATGGGAATGCAGATGTCGGTATCTTCGAGAACGGCTGGAACGGGTTGCCTTTTGCGTTGCCACGAACAGACCAAGCAGTCGCGACACTTTTAGAAGACCTCCAAGATCGAGGACTGCTCGATTCCACTTTAGTCGTACTCGTGGGGGAATTCGGACGAACACCCGTGATCAGCAAAGGTGCAAAACGGATAGGTCGAGACCACTGGCCTCAGTGTTATTCCGCAATGGTTGCTGGAGCGGGAATTCGAGGAGGAGCTGTTTATGGTGAATCCGATGACCGTGCAGCCTATGTCAAATCCAGACCTGTCACCCTCGAAGATTTCACAGCCACACTTTTCAAAGCGATGGATATCAACCCGGCCTCAAGACTCAGTCCCAACGGATTTACCATCCCAGCCAGTAACGGTAATCCTATCGAAGCTCTGCTGTAGTGGTGCATCTGTTGTCAGTTTCACTTGTTCTCTCAAGCAATTCATATGCTCTCCAGAAATCAAATGCTGTCTCCGCTAGCCGGGTTGCAAGTCGTGGTGTGCTGCCTGGTATTTATTGCCGCAACAACGAGTTGTCGAGCGGAAAAACCTGAAACATTTCTGAGTATTGTCGAGCAGACGTTTCTAGCAAATCATGATGGGACAGAGCAAAAATATATCGTCATGACTCCACCCGGTTTGATTCCGGAGAATGCTGTCTCGATCCTCATCACCTTACATGGCCACGGGTCGGATCGCTCACAGTTTGTCCAACAGGCACGCGGGGAATGTCGAGCAGCACGCGACGTTGCACTTGCACACAAAATGCTGATGGTCTCTCCCGATTACCGAGCGCCGACATCATGGATGGGGCCAGCAGCAGAGGCCGATTTAGCGCAGCTGATTCAAATTCTCCGAAAAGATCACAAAGTTCAACGAGTGATTTTGAGTGGAGGATCAATGGGAGGAACAGGGGCTCTCACATTTACAGCTTTGCATCCGGAACTCATTGATGGGGTCGTTTCTCTCAATGGAACTGCTAACCTTGTCCAGTACGAGCGATTCCAGGACGCGATCACAGTTTCTTTTGGTGGGACCAAACATCAGGTTCCCGCTGAGTATCGCAAACGCAGTGCAGAATTCTATCCAAAGCAATTCACGATGCCGTTTGCATCCACAACAGGAGGACAGGACGATGTCGTCCCTGCAGAGAGCGTTTTACGCCTCATCTCTCAGATTCGCAAACACAATCCCAAAGTCCTCAGCATCCACCGCCTCGAAGGCAAACACAGCACAACTTACTTGGACACAAAACACGCCCTCGAGTTCGTCATCCAAGCGGCAAAGAAGAACACGAAACTTTGACACACCTGAATGTCACTTGACTATTTGATTCGCACTCTTCGCGATTGTTTTGAAGAATCTTGAAAATGCTGAACTTCCTTTCAACGAGTTCAGAGCTTTCATCGTAGGCGTTCACGTTCATATCTCTATCAAAAAACGACAGGTTCTCTTGCCATGCGTGCCGCGTTCTCCATTCTGTGCTTGTATTCGCTGCCGTTCGCAACAATTCTCGCTGACGATCCGCTGATCACCGTCTCGAAAGAAACAACATTCGTCATCGAACCAGTGAATGAAGATGGTTTTGTGGATTTGGTGACAGCGATCAATGCGGAAATGTCAAAAGGAATCACCACTGAAACAAACGCTGCCGCTCTCATCTATCCAGCTTTGGGACCAACTCCAAATGGCAAGCAAATGAGTAAGCGTTTCTTTGAAGAACTTGGAGTTCCCTTTCCAGCAGAGGATGGAAACTATTTCCAGATGCTCCCCAGTTACCTGAAAGAGAATGGATTTTCAGATCTTCTCGATGATTGGGACCGCATGTTAGACAATCAGGGAATGGCAATGGAACGCCCCTGGAAACGTGATGAGTTTCCGGATATCGCTGCGTGGATTGACACACAGGAAAAACCATTGCAGCAGATCCTCAAAGGGATCGAGCGAAAGCAGTATTATTGCCCACTCAACTCCGATGTGGAGAAAGGCTCAACAGGCCAAATGCTGATCGCGACGTTGTTGCCACATATTCAAATAAATCGCAGTGTGACACGTGTCCTCACTTGCCGAGCAATGTTACGTGTTGGGGAAGGTCGGGTGGATGAAGGTTGGAGCGACCTCATGGCTTCTTACCGATTTGGACGCCATGCGAGCCACGATCCTTTTCTCATCGGACGGCTTGTCGGGATCGCCATGGAAGCGATTACAAACAACACCATGCTGAAGTTCATCGAGTCGACTCAACCCAGCGAGAAAACTTGCATCCAATACCTGAAGGATCTGGACTCGCTCCCTGCTCGATCTCCAATCGTGAATTCCATCGACTTCGGTGAACGGCTGCTTTTTGTCGATGTCGTCGCCATGTTGGCATACCGAAATCAAGAGGACGTTTTTGACATTCAAGATGTCATTCCCGATCTGAACGACCTCTTCAAAAGAAATTCGAAAATCAATGCAGATTGGGACAAGATACTCACGGACGCCAATCAGTTGTACGACCGTATTGTTACAGGATTCAAGCAGGACTCCTACTCGAAGCAACGGGCAGCATTCGAAGAAATCGACAACGATCTCACCAATCTCCTGAAACCGCGAACTACATTATCAAATGCGATCATGTTGGCAGCCTTGAAAGTAAAAAACAAATCGTCAACAACACAATTCATCAGTGAAATGCTAATCCCACAAATGATCTTTGAGCCTCATCACTCAGCCAAAGCAGAAGTGCGTAGCCAGCAACGCTATTCGAATCTGCAAATTGCAATTGCTTTAGCTGCCTTTCACGCCAAGCATAACGAATACCCCGCCAGCCTGGATCAACTGACGTCGAAGTACCTAGGCACTCTCCCAGAGGACCACTTCGTTGATCAGCCGCTGAAGTACTTGAAAACGGATGACGGTTACCTCCTCTACAGTGTCGGAGATAACCAAACCGACAATGGAGGCAAAAGCTACGACGAACAAAAAGATGACCTCGTCGTTCGTGTTCCATCGAAAATGAGTGATTGACTCAAATGAACTAGCGAGTGGTCCAAGTGCCACGCAGTTCGGTGCCGTCAGCATACACCGAGGATCTTCACGCAATCACCTCCTCGTGTGTTCCAGATCGTTCTTTTTCCTCTAAGTCCGTGTGACCTTCACGGACCATTTTTCTAGTCAAAGCAACTTCACCGACGAGCATTAAGAGCAGCAGCAGTAGCAGTAACCACCAGAGTTCGGTGCGTGAGTTTTCTGCCTGAACACGGCTGGTGAGATCGCTCATCGAGTCAATGCGCTGCAGTCGATCGTTAGCGGTGAGGGTTTCCCAGCCGAGTTTGTCGAGCGGTGTCAGGTCGGACTCCACGCGATCATCAGTCACGATGAACGGAATTCGATTCTTGTTCGGTGCGTTCTTTTTTGTGAACCAGTACAGGCCAGGGATTGAAGTTTCGTTGAACGTCGCGAGAGACTTGCGACCATCGCGCGCCGCATCGGGAATTTCATTTTCAATGCCTGGACCGGAGACTAAAAAGTCGCGGGGGCGTTCGTCGTCTTTGAGTTGAATTTGCAGCGGCACGCCAACTTCAACATTGTGCTGAGCATCAACGCCAGTGAGTCGAAAAACCAACTCATGCACGAATGGAACAAAATCATTCCTGGCAGGTAGCGTCGACCAGTCCGCATCCAGCGGAGCCGCGAACTGGAAGATCATGCCGTCTCCGAGTCGTCGACTCACAACATATGGCTTGCCATTCGTGAGCTTGGCAACAACGATGCCGGAGGAGAAATTCGCGGAGTCTGAATCTTCTTCGGGTTCTTCACCATCTGCGACAGGTTCCGCATCTGCCAGAACAATAGGCTTTAACTCCCACCACTTGGAAAAGCGTGTTGTCCAAAAGTCGACACCACTCTCCTTACGCAATGGACGCAGCCAAGGTGCTTCAAGGCTGAGAGACTCAATTGTCACGAAGTCCTCTGACGCAGGGTCTTCTTCTTCGATGCGAATGAACTCAGCCGGCAGAAACGGACTGTCTTCACCAAACTGAAAAGCGTTCCAGTCTGCGGCGTTTGTCATTTTTCCTGGTGCAATGACAAGTCCACCACCGGCGAGTACAAAGTCGATGAGATCCAATTGCTGCGCTACTGGAACGGTTGCCACATTGCTCAACAAAACAACGCGTGCCCTGGAGAGAAGTTCCTCGTTTAGTTCGGTAGGCTGGATGACTTCCGCTCGAATCCAGGGTGACTCAGCACTGGAAGAGGCAAACGCCGACTTGAGAAAAAACGTCTCAGCTTGTGTTTCATCGATGTTCGGATCGCCATCGACCAATAACACCGGAATGCCATCTTCAACAACCACAATGGCCTCGGAGAAATCATCTTGTTTTAAGTCGTCCGCATCGATGGACAATGAAATTCGAAAGTCACCGGTCGTCGGGAAGATATGTTCGAACTCAACGAGGGCTTCCCCGTTCGGCAGCAAATTGACAACGCGAGTCGACTCTGGTGACGGCTGACCGTTGATCGACAGAGAAACTTCTTTCTGAATCGCAACGCCTCCGGATTGCCGAATTGTCGTTCGGAATCGAATCGGAAAACCAGGAACCGTCAGTTCCCTGGAAAGCTCGATTCTGTCAATGGAACAATTTGACCGCTCTCCTTGATCTGCGGAAAGATTGATAACAGAAACCGAAGGTGTGATCTCCGGCTGCTTCAAAATGTCATCGAATCGCTGGAGTCCGAATTCATCTTCAATGTTCCATGGAAATGCCTGACCGTCAGTGAGAAGAACAACTTCGCGGGTGACATTGCTGGTCGTTGAGAGAATTCGAACGGCATCAATCGTCGCCTCAGTCAAATTCGACGTGCCAGTCGGTTCAGGAATTTCGTCGAGAGTTTTCCTGACCAGCGTCATGTTTGAAGTCGGAGGGTGGATCAGTCGACGATTGCGCGAACGGGCATCGATCAAAGCGACGGTATCGCCCGGACTCATCTCTTCAATTGCCTCGTGGACCCATTGAATTGCGGCGGCGTGAGGCGTTTCAGCATCTCCCTTCCATCCCATACTCCCTGAACCATCAAGCACAAAGACAATATCTCGACTGACTGCTTTCCCCAATTTTGCAAAGACCGTTCCCTGACCATACGGACGAGCTAACGCCAGAACGAGACAACCAAGCAGAGCCATCCTCAGCAACAAGAGGAGCAGATCCTGAAACCGTATTCTCCGGCGGGTTCTTTGCCCTAACTGCAAAAACTGCATCGCGCCCCATTGAACGACATCATAACGACGTTTGCTAAGCAAATGAGCCAGCACCGGGAGCAGCACCGAAGCGAGTCCAGCGAGCATTGCGATATT
>JAJDEL010000406.1 GCA_029259835.1 Planctomicrobium sp.
CATGAAGTTCCTGAGGAAAAAACTTGACGACCTGCACGAACAGGTCAAACCCGGTGCCAAGAACGAAAAGTGTTACGCACTTTTCGAGATGGTCGATACCTTCCTATACACTCCGGATTCAGTGACACGCGGCCCATCCCATGTGCGCGATGGCCTCGATATGAAGCGGCTGATGATCATGGTCGTCGTCGCGCTTGGCCCGTGTATCTTGATGGCGATGTACAACACTGGTTATCAGGCCAATGTTGTTATCGAACAACTCGTTTCGAGCGATGCAATTCCCGCCGCAACCACTGCCGGTTGGCGTGGGGTGATTATGGATAACATCGGGTACAGCCCGAACAATTTCCTCTCCTGTTTTCTACATGGCGCGTTGTACTTCCTCCCAATTTTCATCGTCACTCAACTTGCTGGAGGTTTTTGGGAAATCCTTTTTGCCACAATCCGCAAACATGAAATCAACGAAGGTTTCCTCGTCACCGGAATGCTGTTCCCGCTCACGTTGCCGCCTACAATTCCTCTTTGGCAAGTCGCGCTGGGAATCAGTTTCGGAGTCGTAATCGGGAAAGAAATCTTCGGAGGCACTGGCAAGAACTTCCTCAACCCGGCGCTGACTGGACGTGCTTTCCTGTACTTCGCTTATCCCGCTCAGATGAGTGGTGATAAGGTCTGGGCTGCGGCTCCTTCGGTCGATGGTTACTCCGCAGCCACATCATTAGGGGCTGTCGCTGACACTAAGAATACAATGGGCATCGGCGTGATCACCGATAAACTCGACATCAGTTGGTGGGACGCCTTTTGGGGATTCATTCCCGGTTCAATGGGCGAAACATCAACGTTTGCCTGCCTGTTGGGGGCGATTCTGCTTATTGCAGTCGGCATCGGTTCCTGGAGAATTATGCTGGGCACGCTCGTCGGGGCACTCGGATCGGCTTGGCTCTTCACAACTTATGCTGATTACGCATTAAGCCAAGGTGCCGAAGTTCCGAATATGTTCCTTTTGCCGGCTCACTGGCACTTGGTCCTCGGCGGCTTGGCGTTCGGTCTGGTCTTTATGGCGACTGACCCGGTTTCTGCAACAATGACCGAACATGGGAAGTGGTTTTATGGTCTTCTTATTGGAGTCGTGACGACACTTGTTCGTGTGATCAATCCCGGCTACCCGGAAGGGATCATGCTGGCGATTCTGTTCGGCAACGTCGTCGCCCCGCTCATTGATTACTGTGTGATTGAACTCAACATTCGACGAAGGCGCAAACGCTGTGGACTCTGAAACTGATCAAAATCAGGACGTTTCCGAGACCTTGGAAACGAAGAAAAGCAAATTCGACCCGAACACAGTCTGGGGAACGTTCAAGGTTGCTCTTGCGATGTGCATTATCTGCTCTCTGGTCGTTTCAACGGCAGCAGTCAAGTTGCGACCAATGCAGCAGAAAAATGCGGAGAATAAGCAGAAGCGGAACGTCTTGATCGCTGCCGGTCTCTGGGACGAAGACGAACACACTGACGGCAACATCCCAGAGTTGTTCAAAGACATTGAGACAGTCGCCGTGAACCTTCCTGGTCGTTCGGATGACGATCCTGAAGCCGGCACACTGGATACGGCGATTGACATTAAGACATACAACCAGCGAAAAGCACCCAAAAAGCCTGATCAGGGAATCATGATTGGCGATCAGGATGTCGCTGGGATCACGCGCCGTGAAAAAATCTCTTTGGTCTATCTGGTCAAAAACGATTCTGGAGAACTCCAATCCATCGTTCTCCCGATCTACGGAAAAGGTCTGTGGTCGACACTCTACGGATATCTGGCCCTTGATGCTGATGCCCGCACGGTGAAGGGAATCACTTTTTACGAGCACAAAGAGACGCCTGGCTTGGGGGGGGAAGTCGATAACTCCAAGTGGAAATCTCAATGGCCAGGTAAAATTGTTGTTGATGAATCAGGGAGTCCTGTTGTTGAAGTTACGAAACCCGGCAATGCAAGTCAGGATTACCAAGTTGATGGTCTTTCCGGTGCAACGATTACATCGAACGGAGTCGAGAAAGCCGTTCGTTATTGGTTAGGCAGCGACGCCTTCGGCCCATACCTTGATCAATTTCGTTCAGATGAAATTGCTACGACCGAAGAGTAGACAATTACGATTCAAATAAACTTGCTGAAGATGATTCTTCGACAGGATTGAGAAAATGGCGACAACCAAAGCAAGAGATGTGCTGTTTGACCCAGTGCTCAAGAGTAACCCTATTGCACTTCAGGTGTTGGGGATTTGCTCTGCACTCGCAGTGACAACGAAGCTTGAAACTGCTCTTGTCATGTCCGTTGCGGTGACTGTTGTCGTTGCGTGCTCGAATGCTGCGATATCTCTGATTCGAAATTTCATACCATCATCCATCCGAATCATCGTGATAATGACCGTTATTTCATCTCTCGTCATTCTGGTCGATCAGATTCTGAAAGCATTTGTCCCGAGTGCTGCTGACCAACTTTCCGTCTTTGTCGGACTCATCATCACAAACTGTATTGTCATGGGACGAGCCGAAGCCTTTGCTTCGAAAAATGGTGTGGTTCACAGTTTCCTTGATGGAATAGGAAACGGCCTTGGCTATTCATTGATTTTGATGGTCGTCGGTTTTTTCCGCGAACTTCTCGGTTCTGGTCAGCTCTTTGGTATTACCGTTTTACCATTGGTTGGTGACGGTGGTTTCTATGTCCGAAATGGCCTGATGCTCACACCTCCCAGTGCATTTTTCCTGATTGGCTTATTCATTTGGCTTGTTCGATCCTTCCGGACTGATCAAGCCGCGCATGACCCCACGCGTTGAGTGCCCCCTGAATCAACTTCCTTTACAAATGCAAATTGCACTTAAGGCCGAAAGATGACTTACGAAGAAGTCGGCAGCATGTTTTTCAAGTCGGTGTTCTCTGAGAACCTGGCGCTCGCTTTCTTTCTGGGCATGTGTACGTTCCTGGCGATATCTAAATCCGTCAAAAATGCATTCATGCTCGGCGGGGCAGTGATTGTTGTTCAGACAGTCACAGTTACGATTAACAACATCATCTACCGAAACATCTTGCAAGAGGGTGCTCTTGCCTGGACCAAGCAGAGTTGGTTGATGAATACCGACCTCAGTTTCCTCGCGCTGATTAGCTACATCGGAACGATCGCGGCGATGGTTCAGATTCTCGAACTATTTCTCGATCGGTATATCCCTAAGCTTTACAACACGTTGGGGATTTTTCTGCCATTGATCACTGTGAACTGTGCGATTCTTGGTGGATCACTCTTCATGGAGCAGCGTGACTACACATTTCAACAAAGTCTTTGCTATGGCTTTTCTGGTGGGCTTGGCTGGGCGGTCGCGATTTGCTGTCTTGCTGGAATTCGAGAAAAACTTCGTTACAGCGATGTCCCCGAAGGCCTCAGAGGTTTAGGAATCACGTTTATCACAGTCGGCCTGATGGCGATGGCATTCATGGCATTTCAGGGGATTGATCTGTAAGAGGTGTCAGCGGAGGTATTCCTCAATGCTCAACCTTGCAACGCTCAACGAATTCACTAACACGACCGACAAGCAGCATTCATTATGGATGAAATTTTCTTAGGTATACTCTTTTTCACTGGAATCGTGGTGGTACTCGTTGCTTGCATTGAGCTTGCAAAGAAGTTCCTCGTCGCATCCGGGGATGTGACGATCATTATTAACGATCAGAAAACGATCAGTGTTCCAGCCGGTGGAAAGCTGCTCGGAGCTTTGGCTGAGAATAAAATTTTCGTCTCATCTGCGTGCGGAGGCGGAGGGACCTGCGCACTGTGAAAAGTCAAAGTTCAGGAAGGGGGCGGTGATCTCCTCCCCACAGAAGAAGGTCACATCAATAAGAAAGAGGCGAAATGCGGCGAGCGGCTGTCTTGTCAAGTGGCAGTCAAACAGGACATGCGAATCGAAGTGCCTGATGAGGTCTTCGAAACGAAGAAGTGGGAATGCGTTGTCCGTTCGAATCACAACGTAGCAACGTTCATCAAAGAACTTGTGCTTGAACTTCCCACCGGTGAAGACGTCAACTTCCAGCCTGGAGGTTTCATCCAGATTGAAGTCCCACCTCACACTGTCGATTACAAAAGCTTCGACATCGAAGAAGAGTACCGCGAAGATTGGGATAAGTTTGACGTTTGGAGATACAAGTCAACGATCACAGACCCTGCGATTCGCGCTTACTCCATGGCGAACTATCCTGGCGAGAAGGGCATCATCATGCTCAACGTCCGAATCGCATCTCCTCCACCACGGCAGCCGGACGTCCCACCGGGAATTGTTTCCAGCTATATTTTTAACTTGAAACCAGGTGACAAAGTCACGATCTCTGGTCCGTACGGTGAGTTCTTCATTAAAGAGACCAAGAACGAAATGGTCTACATTGGTGGTGGAGCAGGTATGGCACCGTTGCGGTCACATACATTTGAGCTCCTCAAGGAACGCGCCAGTGACCGAAAAATCTCCTATTGGTACGGGGGACGTTCTGATCGTGAGTTGTTTTACGTTGATGAATTCCGTGATCTCGAAGAAAAGTTCCCGAACTTCAAGTTCAACATTGCCCTCTCCGATCCACTTCCTGAAGACAACTGGACCGGCTACACCGGTTTCATTCATCAGGTTCTTCTCGATGAATACTTGAAAGATCATCCAGCTCCTGAAGATATTGAATACTACATCTGCGGACCGCCGATGATGCTCTCAGCCGTCCTCAACATGCTCGACAACCTCGGCGTAGAATCCGGCAACATCGCCTTCGACGACTTCGGTTAGAATCGCAAAACGCTTTTCGATTCCCGGTTTGCCACACACTTCAAGTGTGTGGCAAAAAGAGCGATTCGCATTTTATGATTCGCTGCTAAGCGAGTTGAGTTCATCAACCAGTTTCTCGACACGCTGAAATTCCGGGGATTGAGCGATTTGTGACGATGCTGCGAGTTCATTCGGGAGCGCACCGAATAAATGAATTTCCAGTTCATGGGCAAGCCATTCGGCGCGTTGTTTTGTGAATTGCTCGTGCAATTGCCGAAAGCGTGCTTCGAGGTAACCGGCACTGGTCGACGCTCCTTCGGTCAGAACTTTATCTCCCACGGCAGTCATCACAGTCCCACCAACGGCATCGCCAGCAATGTGTAAAGCACCTTGCATTGCCGAGTCCGCAACGGCGGGAAAGAGTGCATTTCCGACAGGTCCGGCACCTGTCATAAACAGAGCAACACTCACGGCAGGTCTGGCGGCGGCGGCGGCAGTATCAAGTCGGCGGAACATTTTATACGACTGCGGACTTTCTTCCTGAAACCGTTCGAGCTGAGTTTCAATCATCGTTGACAAACCGGTTTCGAGATCGAGTTCTTGATGATCGGCGCGGATTTTTTCGATCAGTTCCGACCGTGCATTCCCAGAGAGCAACTCATCCAACCGAGGTGAAAGGAGCGGGTTGCCAAGATCGCGTAGCCAGGTCAGGCGCTCCAGTGTGCGGTCTAGCGCTTTGAGAACTGCTTCCCACTCACGTTGTTTGTATTGATCGAGAGGTGTTTCCTGCGGGCCGCTCTGGTCGGTGATCATCTTGACCGGATAAGTAATGACTGTCCCGACAACGTTGTAGAATCCGTGAACTTTCGCAGACCAGCCTTCGCGCTGCTGGCTCCACCACTCGCGGATTTTTCGAATCATCACCGGGTTCGGAAGCGTCGGCCAGTGATCAACTTCGACCAGTTGTTGCGATGACATCAGTTCCAGAGCGTCGGCATAGTCGCTGCCGCGTCGACCAATCTCCCCCAGCCAGCCAGGGACTCCGAGATCGTAATGACACAGATGTTGCAGCGCTCCTTGAAGCGTTTGAACTTTGATTTCCGAAAATCGAAGCTCAGACAAATCCTGTAGGAGATTTCGCGACGAATTCTCTGGTGGCGCAGGTTCATCAGCAATGGGCCAGCTTCGATCATAAAACGGGAGCGCATTCCCTTCCGCGGCCTGCCGGTCATTCGGTGCGACGTAGACAAGGTACGGCTCAACGGCGGTTTCATCCTGGAACGTTTGTATCCACAAGGGCCAGAAGTTTTCATCTTCCGGCAGCAAGACCTGATTAAAAACGACAATGACCAGCTTCCCTTCTTGTGCAGCTTTGCGGAAGAATTGTTTGACGGCCGCGTCGTTATATTTTTGTTGAGTCAAGACAGCGATCAGAACATCAGCAGAGCGCCGAATGCTGTCGGCCCGCTCCCAATTCACTTCGGCGACACTATCAACGTCTGGCGTATCGAGGACAACAAGATTACCCGGCAGCGTTTCACTTTCTCTCCAGAAGAGCAGATGACGTTCGTCCTCTCGCAACGCCTGATCGGCATCTCCCCAGGCAGTGATTTCAAAACCAGGAAACAATTCAGTAAGGTCGTTCGACTTCGCGAAATCTGCTGGCAACAGCGCCGTGGGGTGTTTCGTCCCTGATGCCATCGGACTGGTTGCACTCAATTTCTGTCCGGCAATATGGTTGAAGATGACGCTTTTCCCGATATTCGTTCCGCCGACAACAGCGACGACCAGAAATGAATCGTTCCCCAACTGCGGACGTAACTTCTCCAGCAGCAGTTCGTACCACTCCCGCTGCTCCAGTTTGGGGAGTTCAAAAGGTTCAATCGTCTGCTGCAAAGTATGAATCGCTTCGGTGAGGCGATTGATCACATCCGCACAGTGTTGAAATCGAGACGTCATTAACAAACAATACCTGATTCGAGTTGGAGATCGCCCAATGATAGCAGAGGGCGTGATAATTCGAAGAAGTGAACGAAAGAAGAACCGCGAATGGACGCGAATTCACGCTAATAAAAGTAACATGATTCGCGTTGAGGGATGAAAATTCCTGTTGAGAAGCCCATCCGTGATTCTCTCTGATGACTTGGCGTTTTAGGGCTTCCTTTTACTGAAACAACTATTCCGAATATCAAAATCACTCACACGTAGTCACAAATCCACGAAGGAGAAGACTGATGCCACCACTGTGTCTCCGCGTCTCCGTGGTGTATTCGTTTCTTACCCACTAAAATTTCATGCAGAATCATCAAAACAGAAGAAAGAGACACAAATGAGCGATACTCTCAACGCTGCCATGGTCGGACTTGGATTTGGGGCAGAATTCATTCCGATCTACAAGGCACATCCGAATGTGAACATGGCAGCGCTTTGCCGTCGGAATGAAGTCGAGCTGAACAAATCTGGCGATCAATTTGAAATTGAGAAACGTTACACGAGCTACGAAGACGTTCTCGCCGATCCAGACATCGATTTCGTTCACATCAACAGCCCGATTCCTGACCATGCCTGGATGTCGCTACAAGCACTCGATGCCGGCAAGCATGTGATGTGTACAGTGCCGATGGCGACGACGATTGAAGAGTGTCAGCAGATTGTCGAAAAAGTCAAAGAGACCGGCCTGAAATACATGATGGCGGAGACCGTCGTCTACAGCCGAGAGTATCTGTTCATCAAAGATCTGTACGACAAAGGCGAACTTGGAAAAATCCAGCATCTTGCGGCATCACATCCGCAAGATATGGACGGCTGGCCCAGCTACTGGGAAGAAATGATCCCGATGCACTACGCGACGCACGTCGTCAGCCCGTGTCTGGGATTGATCGACGGTCTGGCAGAGTACGTCAGTTGTTTCGGCTCCGGCACCGTGCGAGACGACATCGCCGAGAAATCCGGAAACCAGTTTGCAGTCGAAAGCTGTCATATTAAAGTGAAAGACACCGATCTGACGGCTCACATCTGGAGATGCCTGTACGATGTCGCCCGTCAATATCGGGAAAGCTTCGACGTCTACGGCACGAAGAAAAGTTTCGAGTGGACCCTCGTCGAAAACGAGCCACATGTTATCCACACAGCAAAGAAACCAGAGCCGGAAATTCCAGAGAAGATCGAAGTGCCGGACTTCGCTCACTTGCTGCCTGAAGAAATCCGTCGTTTCACCTTACCTGCGGAGATTCACGATGCTGAGCACCTGTCATTCCTCCAAGGTGGCGGACACGGCGGTTCTCATCCGCACCTTGTTAACGAGTTTGTGAACGCGTTGCTCGAAGATCGAGAGCCAATGCCAAATGCGGTCACCAGTGCAAACTGGACCTGCGTCGGAATCTGTGCTCACGAATCAGCACTCAAAGGTGGCGAAATTGTGAAGCTGCCGGAATTTACACTGGCATAGAAGTCGTTTGTAGCGAGTAAAGCCAAATGTCTCAGCCTGAACTCTCGATGCAAAGTCTCTGGTTGCGATACGTACTTTCAGGTGTGGTGTACGTCGTATCAACTCTCATTGCCTACCAGCTTTTGATGACCATTCCGTCATCGTGGGTTTTCTCACCATTGTTCCTCGCGGTGAACTACTCCGTCTTCGCGGTGGCGTTAGCTGGATTGTTGGCACCTAAGTTTCTTCAACGAAGCGGTACAAAGGAGTGGCGTTATGCATCGTACATGCTATTTGCATGCGGCCTCATCGACTTGCTGGTACTCGTTTTGGTACTGCTGGCATACTCTAATGATTTGTTTTTTGTGTTGTCAGTTAGCTTGTTGTGGAGTGTCTTTCGACCGCTGTCATTGCTCTTACTTATTCAAAGCTTGCACGACTTAGTCTTTGCCGTAATGCCTAAAACTTATCAACCTTCATTGTTTCTCGTAAAAGTATTTATCGTTTATTTTGCAGTCATCCTGGCATATAGACTCGACATCCCTGAATTCCGGCGTGAGCCAAATCCGAATAGATTCGATGCTGCCAGAAAAGAGTTGGAAGAGCACGAACGCTGGGTTGAGCAGGAGCGCAGGGAAGGTCGAGAACACCCAGAACTCAAAGTAGATGAGGAGCCTCCGGAAGAAGGGACTTCGAATTGAAAAGCCGAATTTTGCGTGGAAGGACGGGCGGTATCTCCTTCCCTTGACTGTTGTCTCGAGCCAATCTTTCTATACTCATTCTCGCAACGAGTATGCCCACACATCACACGGAGTCAACACTGTGAATCGAATTCTCATTTCGCTTTTCCTGATTTTACTTGCGGTTCCAGCGATTGCTGGGACGTCTAACAGTTTGATGGACATTTCTACGGACGGGCAGTTGCTTGTTTGCTCGAATCGTGATGCTGGCACGCTGTCCGTCGTGGATCTCGCTACAAACAAAAAACTACGAGAGGTGAAAGTCGGTCGGCATCCGGAAGGTGTGACGTTCGTCGGTGACACGCATCATGTTGCTGTTGCGATTTATGGTGAAGACCGGATTGAATTTATTGATGCCGATTCCGGATCAAAGACCGGGACTGTCGATGTTTTTGATGAACCTTACTCGATCGTCTCCAATGCTGACGGGTCTCGAATTTGGGCAACACTGGAATATCCCGGCGAAGTCATTGAGATCGATCCAGCGAAGAAGACCATCCTTCGCAAAGTTCAGGCAGGCAATTTCCTGCGAGGTTTAGCGCTCACGGCGAAGAGTCAACTTCTTGTCACCGAGTACCTGACGGGAGTGGTGAAAGCGGTTGATATCAAGAGTTTCAAAGTCGTCGATGAATGGAATGGATCTTCCGAAGATAATCTTGCTCGGCAAATTACAACACACCCAGAGTGGGCGAAGGCGTATCTTCCTCATCAGCGTTCACTGATCACAGTAAATCACGGTTCCGGGTCGATTTTTCCTTATCTTGGAATTGTCAATCTTGAAGAGGGTGAAGGTTCTCGACGAAAACGAAAGCAAATGGATTCATTTCGCGGAACGTATGTTGTCGCCAATCCCTGGGAAGTTGCGATTGCTCCGGATGGAAAGCGGCTCTACATCGTCTTTAGTGGTACCGACGATATGTTTGTCTGCAACCTCGTCAACGATGACTATCGCGAAGTTGAATTTGCCGGGCTGATAAGAACACATTCGAACCCACGTGCTGTGAAAGTTTCACCGGATTCTAAAACGTTTTACGTTTACAATGCTCTCGATTTTACTGTCGATGTTTACAATGCAGAAAATCTGCGACTCAAGGGGAGTGTTCAAGTGACAAATTGGTCGGGCAGTCCTGACGTTCTGCTCGGCAAGAAACTGTTCTATACCGCCCATCCGCCAATGACGAGTCGCCGGTGGATTTCCTGCTCGAGTTGCCATCCAGATGGGGACTCCGATGGTCGCACCTGGCAACAGCCGGAAGGTCTTCGCGGAACGCAACCGATGTTTGGACTTAAGTATACACATCCGATTCACTGGTCGGCGGATCGCGATGAAGTGCATGACTTCGAACACACGATCCGCTCGCGATTGATGGGCGGACGTGGTTTGATTAAAGGAAAAGTGAATGAAAGCCTCGGACGGCCGAACAAAGGTTTGTCAAAAGAACTCGATGCACTCGCTGACTACACGAACTCGCACTCGTTTGAACTGAGTCCTCACGCGAAATCGGGACTGAGCGATTCAGCGAAACGTGGGAAAAAACTTTTCTATTCGACCAAAGTCGGCTGTGCCAAGTGCCACTCCGGTTCGTACCTGACTGACCAGAAAATGCACGATGTTGGCACCGGCGATGGAACAGACGATCCGACTGAAAAATTAGGACCAGAGTTCGATACTCCAACATTGCTGGGGCTGTATCGTTCGGCTCCGTATCTGCATCATGGCAAGGCAAAGTCGATTGAAGAAGTCCTCACGACACAAAATAAGAATGACAAGCACGGTCAAACGAGCCATCTGAACGAAAAGCAGATTGCTGATTTGGTCGCGTTCATTCAAGCGTTGCCTTATGAGTCGCCGTAGCGTTTTGAGCAGAGAAGCACGGTTTGCCGTACACTTTAAGTGTACGGCGAAAGATCATTTGTCAAAATGCTCTTCTGCATCGTTGACGCTTTGCCCGTCTCCGCATACTCTCGCTTTTGCATGTTGATGTTGTTTCTAATGTACTTTAGCGCCCTTGATATTGATTTAGAAAGCTCACACTCCGATGACATCTGCGACGAAAAGTGTTCCTGACGAACAAGGGAGATTTGGCGAATTTGGAAGGCGTTTCGTCCCTGAAACCTTGATGGCTGCCCTCGATCAGCTGGAAGAAGAGTATGCTCGGGCAAAAAATGATCCCGACTTCAATGCTCAGCTTGATCACCTCCTCAAGACCTATGTCGGTCGCCCCAGCCCGCTTTATTTTGCTGAGCGTCTGACTGAACATTGTGGTGGTGCGAAAATTTACCTGAAGCGAGAAGACCTCAACCACACCGGTGCGCACAAGATCAACAACACAATCGGCCAGGCGTTGCTTACCCTACGGATGGGGAAGCAACGCGTTATCGCCGAGACCGGAGCCGGTCAGCATGGCGTTGCGACAGCAACTGCCTGTGCCCGATTCGGACTCGACTGTGTTGTGTACATGGGCGAAGAAGACATTCGGCGCCAGAAGCTCAACGTCTTCTTGATGCAGAATATGGGAGCGGAAGTGAGAAGCGTCACTTCCGGGTCCAGAACACTTCGTGATGCAATTAACGAAGCGATGCGAGACTGGATGGGAAGCGTTGAGTCAACGCATTACATCCTCGGCTCCGTCGTTGGGCCACATCCGTTTCCAGTCATCGTTCGTGATTTCCAATCGGTCATTGGTAAGGAAACTCGCGAGCAGTGCATTGAATCTCTTGATCGACTCCCAGATGAAGTGATCGCCTGCGTCGGTGGCGGATCGAACGCCGCAGGTATGTTTTATCCATTCGTGGAAGATTACGACGTGAAGCTGACCGGTGTCGAAGCCGGCGGACGCGGTCCGAAACCTGGTGATCATGCCAGTCCGCTGACGTATGGTTCACCTGGGATTTTGCATGGCAGTTACAGTTATGTGATGCAGAATTCAGATGGTCAAACCGAAGATGTTCATTCGATTTCTGCAGGACTAGATTACCCAGGTGTCGGACCGGAACACAGTTACTGGAAAGAGACAGGACGCGTCGAATACACAGTCGCGAACGATGACGAAGCGCTCTCGACTTTCAAGATGTTTGCTAAGTTAGAGGGAATCTTGCCCGCCGTGGAAAGTTCTCATGCTCTTGCTCATGCCATGAAGGCTGCGAAAAAACGATCTAAAGACGATGTCATCGTCGTCTGCCTTTCCGGTCGTGGAGACAAAGATATCA
>JAJDEL010000407.1 GCA_029259835.1 Planctomicrobium sp.
GAGGAATCATTGTTCCAGCTGTCGAGTCGCTAAAATGCAAATTTGAGGGAGCATAGCGGTCCATCAAATACCCATCTGCAAAGAACACAGATGCTCCCCAGATCGCACTCCACAACACAACGCCGACAGCTACCGGCAGTAAAAGACGGAGTCCTCTCTTGAGTTTCTTTAAGAGGTGATTTATCAGCGAGAAGAAGCTCATGAAATACGCACGAATCCATTTTCGAATTTCGGAAAATTGCTTAGCAGCAGTGGTTTCTTTCCACGGTACCTCATCGAATTTCTCTTTCATTCCTGGTTTCCAAAGTATGTAGAGTGGAATCAGCAAGAAAACGTTTAAGCAAAACAAGATCGACATCGGGAGGCACGCAATGACAGCGAACCACTGTGCTAATTGGAGATTCTGCCTGCTCAGGATGAGGTGTTTTAGCGCGAATATCGCGGCACCAGAGACAAGACCCATCACGCAAAAGAAGTTCGTTGGAGGGAATGGCAGCATGATGACCGCGATCAAGATATTCACGATCGCCAGGAACTGGAGTAAAACGGAACATCTCATTAACTGAGACAAGTCCTTCTCTCGTTGCAATTCCGGGTCAGTAGCTTCTTCGGCAGTGGCCTGTTCACCAGAATTCCAGAATGAAAAAAATGGTTGAAGGCTTTTCCCGATTGGCTTGAGCTTGCTTGCGAACGTCTCTCTTCGAGATGAAGCATCAGGGGAATCAGAAATATCCTCAACCGCAGTTTGAACATCGCTCGCTTGTTGATACCGGAGGTCCGGGTTTTTATCGAGTGCTCGATGCACGACGTCATCGAGACGCTTATCTGCTGAGGATCTCTCGGAAGGAAGAGGAAAGCGTCCCAGAGGAAGCTCACCAGTGAGCATTTCGTAGATCACAACTCCGAGCGAATAAATATCGGCACGGTGGTCGACCTCAGTTGGACGCTCGAACTGTTCGGGAGCCATGTAATGCGGAGTCCCCATGACTTGCCATGTGCCGGTCAGAGAGAACTGATCCGGAACGCCAGAGAGTTTCGCTAAGCCGAAGTCAGCAATTTTGACGCGTCCATCCTGTGTGAGCAGAATGTTCTCTGGCTTGATGTCCCGATGCACGACTCCGTTCTCGTGAGCGTATTGCAACGCCTCACAAATTTTTGGCACAATCGTGAGAGCCTCGATTGGTTGCAATTTTGCGTCCCGCTCCAACTGGCGCAGGTTTGTGCCGTCGATGTATTCCATCACCAGGAAGTAGAGATCGTCTTTGCGACCGAAATTGTGAATCGTGATAATGTTCGGATGATTAAGCTGAGCGAGAGTTCTCGCTTCACGCTGAAACCGTTCGGCGAAAGATGGATCCTTGTCGATGTCAGGCCGAAGAATTTTCAAAGCGACGAAGCGATCAAGTTCCTTCTGTCGGGCTTTGTAGACAACGCCCATGCCACCATGCCCGATCAGTTCCAGGATTTCGTACTCCGGGAAATAGGGCGCGAGTTGATCCGGTGGTGGAGCCAGAAACTTCGGTTGGTAGGGATTAGTCGCACCGACAACGTTCGGCTCGCTCTCGAACCCCAGTTGTAGTAAGCACTTCGGGCAAAGTCCTGCCACCGCATCGGGCGGGAGTTCCACCCCGCACTGTGGACAATTTGGGGGGCAGTTCTCCGTTGTTTCACTCATTGCGGACTCCGCGTTCATGGATGAATTCGTTCTTCATCATGTACTAAGGATTTCCGACAAGAAGGTTACAAGTTTTTTTGAAAATTTATACTACGAATCGATCAACGGCTCAGAGTTGAAACCAACCAGCGCAATTCTTCATCGACGTCGGTTTCGCTCTCTCCCTGGATTGTCTCGGAAATCTCGGAACGGAGGATCGCGCGATATCGCTTTCGCATTCGATAGGCAGCGACTTTCACTGCCGTTTCGTTCAGGGCAAGCGACTCTGCGATTTCTGCATAAGGCCGCGCTTTCGCCTCTTGAGTCAAATGCGGAACCAAGCGGTCAAATAACTCCGTTTTGCCACTTTTTGAATACTCGTCACAAAGTCTCGATATCGCAACATCAAGGATTGTCATGGCCCATTGCCGTTCAAAGAGATGGGCGGGAGTCGTGTTATCAACGGGAGCAATCTGATAGCGAGATTCACCATCCGTCATGTCGATGGAATAATGCAGACGGCCTCCTTGACGCTTCATTGCATTTTCCCGGCGTCGCTCGTCAGAGAGAAAATTGCTGAACGACTTCAACAGGAACGACCGAAACTTCCCTTTCTCTTCATCAGCTTTACTGAAAAACGACCCTCCCAGCAATTCCGTAAAGAATTCTTGAACCTGCTCTTGGGCATCGGCGACTTGCGCACCGCGCCGGCGCGTGAAGGCGTAGAGTGGATACCAATACATTTCGCACAGTTCACCAAGCGCGTGTCTGGAAGACTCTGAATCATCACCATGGTGTGCAGAACGGACCAGCGTCCAGCGAGTCGTCATAAATCGGTGGCGAGGTTTGCTCGTCCCTGTTCCACTCTCTAAATCGCCACTCACGGGAACCAAACCTCTTGAATCAAGGATGAAGACGACACGCGATCAATTCACAAATACAGCATACAGGGAACGTTGCGTTTTGTCTCATGTTGTCGCCAGGCATCGAAAGAGCAACAAAATTGTTGCCAAACAAACACGTAACTGGAATTCACGACGATTTATTTTGATTTCATTCTTTTTGGTTGTACTGTTGAATGGCAAAAATCTTTGTCGACAGTCGTCAGGTGCTTTTTCGGCGCCGCCAAACAGACATTTCTCGTTTTTTTGTGGGGAGAATCGCATGAGAACCTATTTCAACGTGTTTCGACAACATTTTCTATCTCTCACCACAATCGCAGTGATTGGGCTTTCCCTTTCAACCAGTCAGGCAACGGCCCAGGATTTCTTCAATGGGTTTGAGACGGACACAACCGGCTGGAATGTGATTCCGATCCCAGTCTTCTCTGCTCAGAGAGTTCCCAGTGGTGATCTTGGAATTCCTTCGGCCTCTGGTGATTGGCACGCGACTGGAATTTTGCCTGTCACGGATTGGGGTGGGACTTCGAGTGAATTTCCTGTTGGAGGTTATTTGACGACCGTGGACATCTATTTAGATGTCGATACGTTCGCAGGCAACGACAGTCAACTTTACTTCTCATCTTCGATTAACGACACAGCCAATATACGGCTACGGAATTTCGTCTTTAATCTCGGATTCTACAACGACAATATCGGACCGGGTTCAGGAAACCGATTTGTGATCAGTGCCAGCAACAATGTCATCAAGTTCCCGAATTTCGCGCGTGAAGGTCTCTCTCCACTCGTGGTCGGAACGACAGGCTGGTACACGTTCACACATGTTTTCAGAGACAACGGCAGTGGTGTCCTTGAAGTTGAAATGGTTGTTAGTGATGCAAATGGGGCAGAACTCGCAAACTGGGTGTTAAGCAATTCGTTCGATGTTATCGGTGAGACGGTCGGAGGGAATGGTGACGGCGGATTTACTGCGAACGATTTTGTGCTTGGACTTGCTTTTGACAATTCCGCAAAACTCTCCAGTAGCGATTCAGACGGCGATGGCGTTCCTGATGCTGATGACTTGTACCCGAATTCAGACGTTCGGCCGACCGTGATCATCGATGGAAACGACACTGGAGTCGAAAACAGCGTCGACGAAATCGGCTGTACAATCAACGACCTGATTCAGATCATTGCTGACTCCGATTCGAATCATGGTGCCTTTGTCAAAGGTGTCGCCAAGCTGACTAACGATCTCAAAAAGAATGGGCTGATCTCTGGAAAAGAAAAGGGTAAGATTCAAAGCGTGGCTGCGAAGTCGAGTTTGCCTTAAAAGCTACACAAAATCATTTCCCAACGTCACAACGCAATAGCCCGGCATTTTCAAAATGCCGGGCTTTTTATTTGCAACGAACTTCCGCCTGATCCATTTACTCATTGCCTCAATGTTTCGCGATATCGAAAATGCAGGTATGATTGCCGGTCTCACTTTCACCTCATCTCCAGGGAGACGGCCGTGCAATCTCAAGGTGTTATCGATATTGATCGACCGATCGAAGACGTTTTTCGACTCACTCTCGAGCATGTCCCTGAGTGGAGCTTGACTGTGATCGAGGATGAAGTTCTCGAAGAAAAACCGGAAGGTGTCGGAACAACATTTCGCATTGTGACCGAAGAACATGGAAAACAAATGGTGTTTCAAGGAGTGATCACAAAGTACGATCCTCCTAATTTGAGCGAGATTTATCTGACCGGTGAGATGTTCGACATCGAAGCGGAGTACACTTTCGAGGAGATCTCTGGGCGAACGCGAGTCGTTTTGACCTCTCATGTTTCTGGCAAAGGTTTTTTCAGAGTGTTTCTATTTTTGTTCGGCTGGATGATGAAGAAATCCGGTTGCAAAGCAACCGGGAATGAACTGGAAAGTTTGAAATCGTTCTGTGAACAGAGCGTCTGATTCAAGTCTGCCGCATCTTGAATGCTAAAATTTTCCAACGGCGAAGAGTTCGAGAGCGTAAATCTTAAGCATTGAATCTCGTTCACTCGCACTTCTTAGAATTGAACTTCGCAGTGTCAAGAACGAGCGATCTGTTTTAAGACATGCGTTATGACCACTGCACTCTCGCGCGAAAGCCATCCTGATCTAACGAGCAAGGACATGAGTCCTTCTCACACATTCACGGCTTTGTTGATGCGGTGGATAGTGGGACTGAGCTTGATTGGCGCGGCGCATTGGTTGGTGTCGTTCGTGATCCCTGCCCGTGGCGAGCGGTTTTGGATGCTGTTGCCGGTTGTCGTTTTGATTCTGGGGTATCTTCTCAGGCTCATTCCCAAACCCAGATTGACAGAGCAGCCGAAGTGGCAGCAGGTCATGACGGTCACAGTGTTGCTCATCTTTCCAATCGTGCTTTACGTTGCACTCACGTTACTATGCCGATCTCCATTTTCATGGAAAGAATGTTTGGTTGTTGAGTATTTTCTCCTCTTCTGCCTGATCGTTCCGCTGCTCTATCTTTTTAATTTCATGGAGTTTCTGGACCTCCAAATTGAACAACGATTCCACAAGTACGCTGGTCGCCCGTGCAAAATTTTCATGCGAGGGGTTGGATTTCTCGCATTGATTCCAGCCCTGCTCGCTCTTTTAGCAATTCATCGTCCGAAACTGACTCCCAAGCCATTTAAGTTCGTCGCGAATCAACTTATGGAAAATGTCAGTTTTCCAAGTCGCGAACTGAACCCGTTAACATTGCGAGGAGATTTCCTGCGGTATCCTGGTGGAAAAGGAACAGTCATCATCTGCCACGGAGTCGGTGTGAATCGAGGTGACATCTCGGCGATTGTAAAAGTTGTTTACGATTCAGGATATCATGTTCTGGCCTTCGACTTTCGTGGACACGGAGAGAGTGACGGCCACACGATCACTTACGGGTTCAAGGAAAAGTTCGACGTTCTCGGTGCCTACGATTATTGCCTGACGCGTTACGAAGTTGACCCCGACCAACTCTATGCGCTCGGCATCTCCATGGGCGGTAGTTCGCTTCTGCTCGCTCTTCCTGAGATGCCTCACGTTCAAGCAGCATTGGTTGATTCTGCTTTCGCCGACCTGGAAGGAATGATCCAGCATCAACTGCGGTGGTTTCCAGAGCAGATGCAGGGACCGCTGGTCTCGATTGCTGTTATCAGTGCCTGGATTGAAACCGGCATCGATGTTTCTGCCGTTCGCCCGATTGCTTGCGCCGATCAAATCAACTGTCCGCTGACTTTTGTCCATGGCAAAGCAGACAACATCGTCCCGGTCAACCACTCTGACCGCATGAGCAAAAAAATCTCGAACCTCCTCACTTACTATTCAGAAGACGGCATCGGTCACATCGGGACAGGTGTTGAAAACCCGTGGAAGTATGAAGAATTGATTCAAGAAACGTTTGTGAAGCACAAAGTTGAAGAATGAAGAAGTAGTTCGATTCTTCAATACCGCGAAGGGCATTTATTCAGTCGATAGGATTCCATCTCCGAACAAGTTAAATTTGTGAGCAGTTCGTAAACCATACTTGTCTAGGTTGGCCCCAATGATTTGCAAATTACTTTTCACCGGCTTCGTACTCTGCTTCACCCTCAATACACATGCTGCTCAACCCGTTGTGACGGACGTCAGCTTTGTCGTCGGAGAGTACCTTCAATCTGAAGGTAGCAAAGCTCAGTCATCGGACTTCCCCCTGCTGCGACCGTTTGGAATCGATTTTGATTCTGCTGGAGCGATGTATATTGTTGAATTGGAAGGGGGGCGGGTTCACAAGCTGATTGGAGATGGAGCGCCGGTTGTGGTCTCCGGGGATGGATCGAAAACTTACACAGGTGACGGCGGTCCGTTTGCAAAAGCGACTTTTAACGGCATGCACAATTTGGCGATCAACAGGTCTGATCGAGCATTCATAGCTGATACGTTTAACCATTGCCTCCGTGAAGTGAATCTAAAAATCGGATCGATCAAGACATTCTCCGGGAATGGAAAAACTGGCTTCGCTGGAGATGGGAAGCCGGCGGCAGACGCTCGATTTGATTATCTGATGTGCGTCTCGCTGAATCCGAATCAAGACGCCTTGTTCGTGGCAGATTTGAAAAATTACCGCATCCGCAAGATCGATCTCAAAACAGGACTCGTCTCAACCGTCGCAGGGAATGGAAAGAAAGGTGTTCCGCAAGATGGAGCGAAAGCGACGGAAAGCCCGCTCGTTGATCCTCGCGCGGTCGCTATTGATTCAAACGGAAATCTCTACATCCTGGAACGTGGTGGGCATGCGTTACGGCGAGTGAACACGGACGGTACGATTCAAACCGTGGCTGGAACTGGAAAGAAAGGGTTCAAAGATGGTCCGGCTCTAGAAGCCCAACTCGCGTCATCGAAGCACATTTGTATTGATGCTCAGGACCGCGTCATCATCGCGGACGATGCGAACGCCGCGATTCGCTGTTACGATCCTGAAACGGAAACCGTGAGTACGCTGCTCGGTCGCGGCTTCGGAGACAAACGAATCAAGCTCAAGAACCCGCATGGAGTGACGATTGAGAAACGGCACCTGTTCGTTTGCGATACGAGCAATAATCGCATTTTCAAACTCACTTTTAAAGCAAGCGAGTAACAGGATAGGTCAAACGATCTCTTCAGAACGGACGTAAACTCTGTTGAATTTTAATGACCGAAATGGGTAGCAAGTGATGCTCGAAAATGCAGACGAGACACTTCCTGAAACGAGTCGTCCGACCGAACACCACCCAGAGAGCCATCATTGGGACATTCGGCGATTTGTGACTGGAGTTGTCGCTGCAATCGTGGTGGCGATTCTATTTGATGTCGGTGTGTATCGAGGTTTTGGTCCGACAGGTTGGGCAGCGTTCTTCGGCGGCAGTCTACTGTCGTATTTTTTCGCAACCATCGGGAATTCGTCGCGAAAGTCGTCGTGGCTAATTGCCTTAATGATGTGCGCTCTCGTCGCGCGACTGACCTGGATGGGAAGCGTCTGGCAGTGCTGCATCGGGTTGGTTCTGCTGCCGACATATGCGATGTCCCGACTGGGAATTGTTCCTTACCTGATGACCGTTTTCCTCTATTGCGTGCAGTCCACATTCGCTGGATTTGTGAGTTTGGGAAGATGCTTATTGAAATTTCCGTTCGGCAAATTTCACATCACACCTGCACTGTTGCTGCCGGTTGCTTTGCCGCTGTTGGCAGTATTGATATTTGGATCGATTTTCATCGCTGCGAACCCGGATCTTTCGAAACTGGCTCAGGATTGGGTCACGAACGTGGAGCAATGGTTAAGCGATTTCTTCACTGGGATGGATTTGATTGAACTGGACGTCTTCATTGTCATTTTTTGGCTTGCCTTGGGACAGTTGCTCCCGCTGATGCAGGACGTCCTAGTCGGTCAATCGAGAGACGTTGAGAAAAATGAGATTCACTCTGCGTCGCAGAAAGAAGCGGCGCTGTTTCAGGCGTTCCGGAATACGTTACTTGCCGTGATCGGATTGTTCGTCATTTATCTTGTATTTGAATTTCAGACCCTGTGGTTCCGTGAATTCCCTCAAGGGTTCTACTACGCCGGTTATGCCCATCAGGGAGCCGCCTGGCTGACGTTTGCTCTCGCTCTGGCAACAGCGATGTTGTCTTTAATCTTTCGTGGAGCGATTCAAGCTGACCCACGATTGCCGCAACTGAAACGCCTGGCCTGGATTTGGTCCGCAGCAAACTTTGTGCTGGCACTTGCAGTTTACAACCGGATGTGGATTTACGTTGACTTCAATGGCATGACACGAATGCGCGTTGTTGCTCTGTTCGGAATTTCAACGGTTGTCGTTGGATTTTTGCTTGTGATTTGGAAGATACGATTCGAGCACGGATTTTTTTGGCTCATTCAGCGTCAGCTTTGGGCATTCGTCATCGCAATCTATCTGCTAACAATCACGCCGGTTGATTATCTGATCCATACATACAACGCCCGTCAGATTCTCTCCGGCAACTTGGCACCTTCGGTGCAGATCACTGAACATCCGGTCGACGAAAGTGGTTGGCTGGCACTCGTGCCTCTCCTCGATTGTGAAGATGAATTCATCCGCAACGGCATACGAGAGAAATTGGCTGATATTCACCGACGCGATACGCGACTCGACTCCGTCAGCAAAAGAAAGAGACGTTGGTCATCACAGCCCGACCATTGGACGGCACGTCAGCTTGTACGAGATCAACTTATGCAAGCACTTGATAATCATGAGGCAACTCTTCTCGAAACGCCACATCGTAAAGGGACACCGGATTGGGACCGATACAAAGCTTACGCTTATCAATGGTATTGAGAGTCGGTTTGAAAATTGAGCTTTACCCCTCACTTTAAGTGAGCGGCTAAACGAGACGGCAGTTAATAACGTCGCTTGATTAACCATCGATCTCCAAAGTCGCCAACATCGATTCAATGGCCTCGACAAGTTCTTTGTGTGATGGCAGCTGATCCGCGAATCGCTCGACGACGTTTGGCTGCGAAGTGTTCAAGAGTTCCTGTGCTCGTTTCAAATGTCGGTGGGTGCCGGCTTTGTTTTCTTCAAGGCACTTCACGCCTGCGGCGGCGAGCTTGATTAAGCCTTTGACGTAGTCGGCCTCATCCCCGCTCCTACCAAGAACAATCCACGCCTGTTCCCAGGCTTCGTGCGCTTCCCAGAAGTATCCGTGCTGAAACAGTTCCAGCCCGCGGTGGAATTTTTCATCGAGATCGAATGGGCCGACTTCATGCTTTCCAAAGGAATGTCCTTGGGGATCGGAAAACGGATGCGGCGTTTTGCCTGGGACGTATGTGTAAGGAGGAAAATCGGAGGGCGATTTATTCATCGTGAGATCGAAAATGTGGGAGATTTGGTACGAGAACTGAGCTTGACCATTAAACGCGTTACTTATAGACGAAATAAAGATTTCATTCACACTACGGTCGGTTCGTTTCTGAATCGATTACAAACAGTCATTTATTCAATCACTCAACGTTGCGGGATAATCAGGCAGCCTTCGCGGGCCTGAAAGGAGATATGATGCGTACTTTCGGCACTGGACTTTTGGTTATGATTTCGATGCTTCCCTTGGGATGCACAACAGCCAAAACCACAAACACAGCAAGGACTTCCACTGAACAACTGTTGGTCGCGAACGCTGTGGATCAGGCGTTAGATAAGATCGATTTCACCCCATTTTACGACCGTTCCGTGTTTTTGAATGAGAAGTATATCGAGTGTACCGACAAGCCATACGTGATTGCATCGGTTCGGCATCGGTTGCTAAAGGCTGGCAGTCGACTGGTCGATTCTGCCGATAAAAGTGACGTGACGGTCGAACTTCGAAGTGGTGCAGTTGGAACACTTTCGTCCGATTCCTACATAGGAGTTCCGGAGATTGTTTTGCCGGGCGTGTTGACGCTACCTGAGATTCGGCTCGCAGAACGCAAAAGTCAATTAGGAACTGCTAAACTCGGGCTTGTCGCGTATGAAACTCAAACCGGACGGGCGCTTGGGTCTGGTGGAATGACACTCGCTCAATCGCAAGACAACAACTGGTACGTCGCCGGGGCCGGTCCGTTTCAAAGCGGAGCCATTCAAGAGGAAATCGGAGACGGGACAACCGGGGCAGCCGCTTTGAAGTACACCGATGTGCCTAACGTCGTCGCTTTCACCGCGCCTGCAGTATTGAATGAACAACTCGCTCAGGAAGCTGAACCTCTGCAGGCAGTCGATCCTGTTTCACTGGAGAAACAAACGAACAATCCAGACTGGGTCAAACCGTCGAATTGACATGAGTCTGACCGATCAATGACAACAAAAAAGCCCGGCTTTTCAGAAAAGCCGGGCTTTTTGCAATTTGATTCTTTATCGATGAAAGAACGGATAAATGGTGCTACTTAATCACTTCTTTCGGAACCAGACCGTCCAGGTAGCGCCAGTTTTTGATGAAGGAAATGACGTCTGCCATTTGTTGTTTGTTGATCGTTCGTTCCAGACCGACCGGCATCAATGAGACGCCATTGTTTTTGAATTGCTCAATCTCGTCTCGGGCAATCGTGACGATCTTTCCTTCTGGTTGCTTGAGTGTGATCGACGAAGATGTCTCGGCGGTCACAATGCCAGTATGAACGCGACCATCGGTATCAAGAACATTGAAGCTGAAGTAGTTCGCGTCGATCGCGCGATTTGGATCAACGATGTTAGTGAGTAAGAAGATAGGCGTCTTCGTTCGCGAATCGGAAATGTCCGGCGCGACATCAATTCCGACACCGCCGATTTTGTGACAGGTGGCGCAGTTCTTCTCGAAGACGACTTTCCCACGTAGGGGGTCTGACTTCATTGTTAAACTGACCTGATAGTCCGCGAGGACTTTCACTCGATCTGCAGGCGGTTCCTTCTTGAGCAATTTCTTCGCTCGCGCGACGAGTCTGCCATCTTTGTGACGGTAGAGGTTTTTCTCGGACGTCGCATCAATTTCCAAAGGGGGCACACGGCCGGCTTCAATTTCGTCGAGCAGAGTCGGTGCCAGACTGGAATTACTGGCCATTGCCAGAAGAATACTCCGGCGAACGCTCCCGCGTCGTTTCGGTAGCAACGCTTTCAGCGCTGGATTCACTTGATCGGCCGGTCTCTTGAGCAGTGCAGAGAGTGCCAACGACGCGCGGTTCGCATCGCCGGAGCCGGTGGCGGTAATGAGTTGTTGGAGTGTTTCGTCGTCATCGGCGAGGCTGAGGAGATCGAAGATGATCACAGAGAGTTCCGGGGTCATTGGACTAGAAGCGAGCGTCTGTTTCGCTTCTTCGAATGCCGCAGAAATCGTCGCTTGCTCGTTGGCTGGCAATTTTTCGATGAGTGCTGTCAGCGCGGCGCGTCCGCCTGGAATGCCTCTTGAAATACCTGCGATTGCACTCATGCGGTTCAATGAAGAATCCCTGTCGGACTCCAACACTAACTTGAGAAGCCTTTCAGTTTGACCGTCTTGATTTTGTCGAGCTACGAGTTGTGCCAGGTCTCGTACGACGGTGAGAGACAATCGATCTATTGCCTTCGAACTTTCTTGATCTTTAGCTTGAAATTTGTTGATTTCTTCAATGAATTTGGTGCAGACGTCGAGAGAATTTTTTCTGGCAGCGATTTGTAAAAACGTAGAAGTCCAAAAAGGATCGTATTGCTCAGTATACTCATATTTACCAGGCATCGATTTACTTAATAATTGCTTCAGTACAATTTGCTGGTTTACTGGAGAGAGATTCGACCATGGGATTCGTCCTAAAATCTCAAAAACATGTGCTCTAAATGGAATACCACTGTGCCTCTGTTTGAAAGATTGATTGACCAGTTTCTTCCATTCTGGTTGATCGTGGAACTTTGCCTGACCTAGTTCAAAAAACGAGCGAATGAAGTAAATGTTATTCGAGTTTTTCATCACCGCAGAAAGATCGTCAATCGTTAAGGATTCAAATGTAGCCAGTAGAGACAGAATGTACTTTGTCCCGTTCAATTCCGGTTTCTGAATTTGTGAACGAATGGAGTCGACAACTTTCTTGGGATCCGATTGAAGAAGAAGCCGCTGGGCATGACGCTCTTTCCAAGTTGAAATCCCAAATAAGGCAGCAACCATTTCGTCGATTGCCGATTCGTTGAAGGATTCTATCTCGTGGTCAAATACGGCTAGTCGTTCTTTTCGCACGACTCTCCAAATACGGCCTCTATCTGTCCCAAGGGTGAGATCGGGACGATCTTTGAGCTCGACGGGCATGAATTGAGGATGTTCTATAACGGCTCGATACATATCAACAATGTAGAGTGCTTTGTCAGGACCGTGCGACAAATTCACTGGTCGAAACCATTCATCTTTGGTCCTCAGAAACTCTCGTTCTTTTCGTTCAGGTAGAGAACGAGACGTTGGTCCAATGGGATGTTGTACTTCACGATGAACGAGGTTCGCGGTCGGATCGCAGGTAAAGCTGTTTCCGTTAAACTCAAGTCCGAGTGAAGAATCATTGTAAATCATCACACCACAGGCTGCTGTGAATTGATTTGCGTGTAGGTTCGATGTTGTCCACGTTCGTGAAATGGGGTAGAGCTTTGACGCTTCACCGGCTGCAGCGACATCTTCATAATGTCTTGCGATTCGCAAACCGGGTGTGAGATTCAGTTGTTCGTTTTCGAGGACAATCTGACGGCAGGGGTTGCGATTCGTGCAAACAAAGCGATTTCCATAATTATCAAATGCCAACCCAAACTGTCCCATGCCGGCGATGGCTTCGTATTTGCCGCTCAGTGGGTCGAAGCGAAAGTCTCTTCCGGAGATGGAGAGCGGTTTTGCATCGGGGTCGAGCCCCCAGGGATTGTCTTTGCCGGGGACGATATCGCCGCCGCGTAGTCCGTTGGCGACGTAGATTTTGCAGTCCATGGCGAGTTGTGGATGGTTGTGGCGGAGCTGTGGGTTCTTGGTTGCGAAACCCTGAAACCAGACTTGTCGGTCATCGGCTTTGCCATCGTTGTTGGTGTCTCGCATGAATTCGATTTTGCCATCGGTCGTGACGATGACGCCGTCTTTCCAGAACATCAATCCGTTCGCGAACAGCAATTTCTCCGCAAATGTGACTGGGTTCGTGTAGCGACCATCTCCATCGTCGTCGCTAAGCACGCGAATCCGCGACAGCCCCGGCTGACCTTCGCCGGGACCGTTCGGATAGTCGGTGTATTCAACAACCCAGAGCTTGCCATCGGTATTGAAAGCGATGTGCACCGGATCAATCACATCTGGTTCACAGGCAACAAGTTCGATCTTGCAATCTGGATGCAACTCAAAATGTTTGGATGCTTCTTCAGGAGAGTAAGGCCCGAAGCCTTCGGTTTCAGTTTCTTGTGCGGTGGCAAAACCGAATGAGATTGCGAAACAAACTAAGCCAAGAGTGACAAGTCGAAAAATCATCTGCATGTGTGCCTCGTATTATCCTGGAGTGAGGTTTTGGTGGGGAAATCAGTGTAAAGGAAGATCCATCGAATCAAAAGTGACAGGCCGTTTCTTGAGTAGATTGGATGTCCAATGTTGATTCCCCCCCCCGGTGAATCACCGGGGGCTAAGTGGGGGAGGAAAGCTTGGCTGTCAATTTTCTATTCAAGCAGCCCGCGAACCAGCATCCAGTTGGCGGCTCTCTCGGGCCAGGTGTGGACGTTGGAACCTTCGACCTTGCGAAGTCCATAGCCGTGACCGCCACTTTCGTAGATGTGAAGCTCCGCTGGCAAGCCGAGGCGTTTCATCGCTTTGTAATACTCGATGCTGCTGAGTGAAGTCACTCCATCGTTGTGTGCGTGAACCAGGAGTGTCGGCGGCGTATTTTTGTCGACGACAACTTCTGCTCGCAAACCAGATTCGTCCTTGTTCAGCAACTTCCAGGGGTAGATGAGCATTGTAAAATCGGGGCGAGCGGAGACTTCATCGATTTTGTCTCGCTTGCCGTCTTTGTGTTGAACGTCCAACTTCGTAGATGCAATTGCTGCTGCATTGCCGCCGGCGGAGAAACCGATGATGCCGACAAGGTTCGAATCGAGATCCCATTGTTCCGCCTTGAAGCGAATCAAACGAATGGCACGTTGTGCATCCTGAACAGGCTTCAACCAATCCTGGTCCAGTTTTCGGGTTGGTGATCGGTAATAAAGAACGAAGGCAGTGACTCCAACTGAATTGAACCACTCGGCAACTTCAGCCCCCTCTTTCCCCACCACGTCGTAGCTGTAACCACCTCCTGGTACGATGACGACGGATGTTCCGTTGGATTTTCCAGTCGGGGGATCGAAGCGTTTGATGAACGGAGTTTCAATGTCAGTGATGCGCACCGCTGGCGGATTTTCGTTTTCTCTCGCCGGAAGAATTCGTCCGACTTCTGAAGTAGGCTTGTTTGCAGATGCTTGAGACCAGAGGAAATACGTTGGATGCAAATCGTCAGCAAATGCAATCTGGCAAATGCAAATAATCGAAATGGGCAAAAAGAGAGTAGCACGTGTCATGGTTTCGCCTGAGATAATGTTTGCAAGGTGCGTTGTCATGGACAGTAGCGAATTTGGTGTTCTGGTGCGAAGCGAAAAATCGTTTGTTCGAAGACTTGTTTAGACATCAGCCGTTCCAAAATCCCATTGCAGTGGATATGTTGAAGCGGCAGATCCATTACGTTGCCAGGACACATTCATGCTATCGATCATGATTCCAGTCTTAAATGAAGAAGAGTCGTTGCTCGAACTTCATCGTCAGATCAATGAAAGTTGCCAGTCGAGTGAGATCGAATTTGAGATCATCTTTGTCGATGATGGTTCGACCGATACATCCTGGAAGGTCATTTCCGAACTGTCCGAATCGGACGCGCGCGTTTCAGGTATCAAGTTCCGACGCAACTTCGGCAAAGCTGCGGCGCTGACCGCCGGGATGAAGGCAGTTCGCGGCGAGACAATCATGATGATGGACGCCGACTTGCAAGATGACCCGGCGGAGATTCCCAACTTTCTGGCGAAAATCAATGACGGGTTTGACGTCGCCAACGGTTGGAAAGAGCGGCGTCTGGACCCCTGGCATAAGGTCTATCCGAGCAAAGTTTTTAACTGGATGGTCGGTTCGCTGACCGGACTCCATCTGCATGACCACAACTGTGGCATTAAAATGTTTCGAACCCAAGTGGCTCAGGAAATCCGGCTGTATGGAGAAATGCACCGCTTCATCGCTGTCCTTGCACACGCTCGCGGTTTCTCAGTTGCAGAAGTTCCTGTTCATCACCGTCCACGACAGTTCGGATATTCCAAGTATGGAGTCAGGCGGTTCCTGCGAGGTTTTTTGGACTTACTGACAGTGAAGTTTCTGACCGGATTTGGTCAACGACCACAGCATATGCTGGGCGGATTTGGACTCTTCTTCTTCGCGCTGGGAACTTTGGGTCTTACCTACCTGGGATTGTTGTGGACTCTGATGAATGTTGTTCCAGTTTTCGAAGCAAGCCCAATCGGTGGTCGACCACTGCTGCTTTATTCGGTCGCATCCCTGCTGTTGGGAGGGCAGGGAATCTCGCTTGGAATGCTGGCGGAGTTGATCGTCGCGAACACTGGTCGAGAGAGCGACAGCTATAGCATCTCAGAACGAACTCCGGCTGCCGATGTTTGACCTGTGCGATCAAGCTTAGCTCTCGTCACGTCAAATCTGACTCCCATGAAAATCACGGTTTCTATTGAATCGTCATGACGAGATTCAAAGAAATCTCTTTCACTTTTGGATGATTCGTTGAAATGACAATTTTCCCAGGCTTCGCCGTGGTCCAGATGCCTTTGGGGCTACCAGCGGGGACTTCAATAATCAGGGTATGCCGCTGTCGTTTAGCGTTTTCTAGATTCTCTTCAGCTTGAACTTTGACCTTCACAAACGCTGGTTGAATCTGAATGTCCGTCACTTCAAGAGGTTTTTCAGACGATTCGATCAAGAGCGTCAGACGCTCCGTTTTTCCTTTTACAGAGTCTATTCTGCCAAAAATGAGTCTTTGACGACCGGCAACCCAGTCTTTACCGAAGATCTTCAGCGGTCCGGTTCTGTTCCCTGAGATATTGAAAACGAATTTCGCTTTATTTTCGAGCGATGTGTTGACTGTTACAGATCCGCGAATTTCTCCAGACTCTTCGGCAGGGTGATATTCACCGATCAAATGATATCCAACTTTCAACTCCCTTTGATCAAGTTCAAAGGGACTCATTGGTTCAGTTTTCAGCTTGATATTGTCAGACGACGTTTCCACGGATGTGATCTCGAAAGAATCATAAAACGCAGTGGCTATTTCCCCTTTGAACGTCGTCGGCTTGTCGCTGGAGATTGGCCCGAGAACCCAGCCGCTTTCTGGAATTATGTTGATTTCCGTGACCATATTCCCTTCAACTCGAATTTCCAGAATCACACTTTCGGGATCGTTCGTCCAAATGACTGCTCCTTGACCGAATTGCCCAATCGACTTCGGCTCCCATTCCAGGTGAATCGACGCTTCTCCACCTGGTGGAATTTCATTTTCTTTGAGACCGCTCACTGTGCATTTACACTGAACTTCCCCCTTCGCAAGTTTGAGCGGAGCTTCTCCTTCGTTTTTAATCACGAAGTCATAAGAACCGACTTGGCCCATTGCCATTGTCCCGAAATCATGCACTGTTTTTTCAAGAACAGCTTTTGGGTGAGGACCATCTTCTGAAATCGTGAACGGGTTCTCTTTATGGACCCCTTCTTCCGACAAGGTATCCGTGACCGGTTTGGCGCCACCTGATTTTGTCGTCGGATTCGCTTTGTCAATCACAAGCGAAGGTGCCGTACTCGCCAACCACATCACGATGACTAAAGAAATCAGGAGCGTGACCAGGATGGCGGCAATTTGCGAAGTCTTCACAATTCACCTCTTGGTATTCGAAGAAAGAAACTGAATGAATAGACTCTATCCTACTCATTCGAGATCAGTTTTCGAATAGACAAGCCCGGTTTGCGACATGAAATTCAACTCTTTCATGGGTTGAACGTCTGCTTTGCAGTCTTGGGAGCATGAGCGTGTGCTGACGAGTTACCGAATTGCTTGTCGATCAGCAACTTTCACAGGAAGCATCTTTTCTGTGTGAACTTGTGTGAAATCTATTTGGCTCGGCCCTTTCGCGAAATTGATGACTCGGTTGTCTTGTGTCAAATTTCGACTCAGGAACAACCCTGTTTCCAGATTGATCTGAAAATCCCCTTGCGGCTTTCGACGAATCAGTTGCATTTCGAGTGCAGGGTCGTTGAGAGGCGTTAAAACCTTGGTCTTTACACTGATGTCCACAACACCATCTTTGAGAGACTGAACGAAGTATCTCCGTTGCAGTTTTATGATCTGTTTCAGTTTGGGATTGCCTGCAATGCTCACTGGCACGGAGATGTCTTCTTTCCAGATTCCACCAACCTTGACTGGCTCCTCCGGAAGTTCCGGGAGAACGTTAATGGAAAGTTTGTCAGGCTTTTGTTGTTTATTGATAAGCGGTTGCAGGTCCGAAATTTTTCCAGTGGGTGAGATCGTCAAGCGTAGTCGTGGTTTCCCGACCATCTCTGCCATCGGTCCGAAGAATGTCTCAAATCGTGGATCGAGTTTCTTGTCGATTCGACTGTCGTAAAGTGCGTTTTGACCGTTCTGGGAGATATCCATATCAACCCACTCAAAAGTCAATTCCAACTCGGCAGAGCCATCTTTTTTGTTCACTGAAACAACGCGATAATTTTTCACGGATGTTTTGTAAGAGTGTTGTTTTTCTTTTTTTTGACCAACTGTGATGACGTAATCGTCGTGCAGTGAATCCTTGTAACGAACGACCTGATCTTTTTCGAATTTGTAACGCAGCAAGAAGGTTTCAGAATCATCCCCACGCAACGGAGTCTGCTGAAAAAAGAGCGTCAAAATTGCAGTGGCAACTGCGATGAGAGCGTAACTTAGGCGCGACATTTGAGCATCCTTGCTCGATGTAGTGGGTATTTGGTTGTGTTGATCGGTTTTCTAGCAAATTTCAATAACTGCTGCGAGACGAATTTGGGTTCGATAGCGACTCATCGATTGGTCTCAATCGTCAGTAATCCGTCCCGTTTCAGGATTTGCTTCATTTTCGATACGATCTCGGGATTTTGGGTCGCGAGATCGCTTTCTTCACCGAGATCATCATCAAGATTGTACAGCCGCCAATCATCGGGATTGATGGGAGTCTTAGATTTGCGGGAGTTCTTTTTCCGGTATTTCACCAGTTTCCACTGATCAATCCGCATTCCGACAGAGGTCTCACCTTCCTGGCTCGCCCAGAAAAGGTATTCGTGACGTTTCTGCTGATCCGGTTTACCGAGCAGCGTTGGCAGGTAGGAGATGCCGTCAATGTTCTCGGGAGCCTTTGCGCCGGAAAGTTCGCAGGCGGTCGGCAGGAAATCCCAAAATGCCGACGGCAGGTCGCTTTCCGTTCCTGGTTTCACTTTACCAGGCCAGCGAGCAATCATTGGCACACGAATCCCGCCTTCGTGCATTGAGCGTTTATATCCTTTGAGCGGTCCGTTCGAGTTAAAGTATTCGTGCTTGTGCCCACCTTCCTGGTGCGGTCCGTTATCAGATGTAAAGATGACGAGCGTCTTCTCATCTAGCTTGAGTTCTTTCAACAACGAGAAGAGGCGACCGACGTCGCGGTCCATGTGTGTGACCATTGCGGCGAATCCTTTCTCAGGGTTCGGCCAGTCTTCTTCGGCGTACTGTCCATAGTCTGGGATTTCCATTCCATCCTTCACAACACGTCCTCCTTCGTTGTTCGCGTGAGGAATCGTCCAGTGAATATGCAGCAAGAATGGATTGTCTTTGTGCCTGCGAACAAATCTAAATGCCGCATCTGTCATGTAGTCATGTGAATAACTGACACGTTCTGAAGAGACTCGACCGCGCGCGGCTGGATCATCCATCAACACGTTTCCAGGCATGGTCACCTGAGTTTTGTTCTCCCAGAGGAACGGTGGGTAAAAGTTGTGTGCGTTCCCCTGGTTCAGATATCCGAACCAATAATCGAATCCATTGTTGTTCGGATGTCCAATATTGTTGACCTCGCTGGGAACGTTAACATTTCCCAGTGCCCATTTGCCGACACCTCCGGTTTTGTAGCCTTTTGACTTCAGCAGTTCTGCAACTGTGTTCTCTTTGGGTTGAAGAAGTCTCGAACGATTGCCAATCAAGCCCGTCGTGCCGCAGTGTTGGCCTAACCAGAGAACCAATCGCGATGGTCGGCAGACTGTATGACCGGCATAGTGATTCGTGAACTTCATCCCTTCGGACGCCATCTGATCGATATTCGGCGTCTCAACAATTTTTTGACCGAAACAGCCGAGATCTCCGTAACCGAGATCGTCGGTCATGATGTAAATAATGTTCGGTCGCTCAACGGCAACAGCGAAGCGACTGAATAGAATCACAGTCGCGAATGCTGCGAAATTCAAAATTATTTTCACGGGGTTACTCTCTGTCTGGAATAAATTCACTGGAAATTGCTGCTCACGGAAACGAACTCACTGACTGCATTGTCACGAAGTCAACTGCGCCATTCGAGTTGATCAACCGCGTTGTTCCATGGATGATCGGGGGCGTTCGTATGTGTCGTTAACTTCAGTCCGCTTGGTGAGAAACGCGCGGTTGTCCAGCCGGTTGTTGATGTTTCTGGATTGCCAACATACGACGTTGCAGGAGT
>JAJDEL010000408.1 GCA_029259835.1 Planctomicrobium sp.
GGCAGCGAGGACATCTTTGGAGAACAGTCTTTCTGGAGAGATTTGTCTGTAGACTTCGGTTCCACGAATCGCAGTTCCGGAATGGCAGGCATCGACAATCACCCAGACGAAGGCGCCTTTCTCGCGGATTTTCTTGATCGACTCACGGAGTTCGTCATCCGTAAGTCCGTTTTTTGCGTAGGGTTTTGTAATATCGTCTGAAAAATCAAGGTCAGCGGGGCAAAAGATCTCATCGAGACCATCTGGTTCGGGATCATCCTCGTTGTCGGGATCATTGTCCGGTTGCTGACTCCCATGGCCGGAGAGCAGCAGGACTACGCGGTCACCGTTTTTGACTGTGTCGACAAGGTGAGTCAATTCTCGAGTGATATTCGCTTTGAGGGGGCGGTCTTCCACAGTGCCGCCTTCGGTGAGTTTTCGGATATTCTTGTCGGAAAACCCATATTGTCTGGTGAGTAGATCTCGCATCATGCTGACATCATTGATCGGCCCACGCAGACGAGCGCTTTCACCAAGGTAATCATACGTGGTGCAGCCGACTAGCAGTGCATGCGAAATCCCATCAAACGCTGGGCCTGTTGAGATCTCCAATCCAGAGCCTGATAAAGAGTTGGCTGATTCATGAGAGGATTCAGAGGGTGTGATTTCGACCGTTTCAATTTCTTCTGAAATACGTCCCGGTTGAACCGGATCAAACGCGGATTCATTCTCAGATTGACGAGAACACCCTAACCAATTGATTGAACCGGTTAACAACACAACGAAACAAATTCGCCACGTGATCGCGGAACCTTTTCCACTCATCTCCAATCCCCACCTAACACAAATGATGCCCAGTAATATGGAGCCAATCGATGATCTGATTCGTTGTTCTGAGTAGAGGGCAATAGCTTCAATCCTCTCACTTTAGGATGCAATTTCTTGGACGCAACATCGTATTGGTTCAACATTGTTAATTGTGCCTGGCGCAGTGACTCAAGCTTAGTCATCCGCTTCTCCCATAAGTTGCGGTAAAACTCAACCATCAATTTCTGCGTCGCGTCATCGTCAACTTTCCACAAACTTGTCACTGTAGACCGCACTCCTGCCAACTGAAAAGCGCGTTGTAATCCAAGCATTCCTTCACCGATGGGAGCTTGCCCCAGCGTTGTTTCACATGCCGAAAGAACAGCCAGTTCAACATCCCGCAGATCGAGTGAAGAGACTTCCAGTGAAGTGAGTAAACCATCATCAACAAAACGTGAGGAAAGGGAGTCGACCGAGGCTGTGTTTGAAATATTGGCTGCCGTGACAGCCAATCCACTGAGCAATGACGGTAAGTTGTTCTCTAGATAATTTCTCAACTTCTGAGATTGCATTGACTGTTGACCACCCGACCAACTCAGAGGCGCGTAAAATCCATGAGTCGCGAGATGGACGTAGCGATGTCGACCGGCGACAAGGTAGATGTAGTCTTCCGTGGGGAGGCTTTCTGTCGCAACAGAAAGAGCTGCAGAGGGAAACTCGCTACGGAAAATCTCACCGATCTCTGTGATTTCTTTTGCTGTACCTGGCAATTCATTGAATTGAAAACCAGCCGCGCGCGATGCAACGGCAACGTTGCTTCTCGTAGTTTTGCTCTTTCCGGAAAAATCAACGTCGCCGATAAGCAGAGCAGAGACGGGAACTCCCTGGGCTGGCTTGGTTTCAAGAATGTCTTTGAGAATGTGTGGTGTCGGAATTGAGGCAATCGCATAGTCCTCGATGAGATATGATTTGGAGGCTTTTCCCGGTAAAGCGGCGAAGGGGAATTCGACTAATCTCCCATCGGGACAAATCAGAATTGTATGAATGCCGTTGAGCTGTTTTTCTAATGGTGCCCACAGGAGTTTATGTAACTTCGCTGGTGGAGAGTCGACCATCGAGCCTGCGGTTGATCGACTCTTTCCTTGCGTCGCCGACGATTTCCATTCGTCGAGGGCGCTATGAATTGTTTTGAGAGGGCCGAGTTGCACCATATGAGTCGGTTGTGATCCTCGAATCACGAAAGCGAGGAGACGATCTTCTTTTCGTTTTTTTTGTGGACCGTCTCCACCTTCAAATTCATAATTCGTGTATCCTTGAAAATCAATGAGTGCGACACCATCGGGAAGCGTTTCGCTCAGTGTCTTGGCATCGATTTGTGATCGCTTGCCTTCTGAGTTTTCAAATGCAATTTCACGAGAAATCTGACTGTGCCGAATTCGGACCTCGTCAAGAGCATCAATAGCGTTGGATGGGGATGTAGAACTGTCCAGGAAACTTGATGTCCAGGAAGAAAGCCGCCTTGCCAGTTGAAGTTGTTCATGAAGTTTCTCCTCCAAGACCGAATTCTGTTTTGCAGTTCCCTTTCGTCCTTGCCGAAGAAAAATCGCTCCTTTCCATTTGAGAATTTCGTCGTAAATTTTCTCGTCATATCCACCTAATTTCGCAGCAACAGAAAGATAGCCGAAATACATCCCTTGATAGGCACCAGTTGATGCGAGTTGCTGTTGCTCTGACTGCACGGCGTAAGTGTCGTTCAACTGAGACCGTAGAATCGGGAGTGCTTTTTCCAGCATTTTGAGCGCTTCGGGAAACTGCCCGCGCTGTTGAAATGCCCCAGCGGCATTGCTTAGAAATTCAGCGTACTTCACATGATTTTCGCCATAAACTTCTTTACTCACAATGATTAATTCATCGTATCGACGTTGGGCGCTCTCGTGATCACCAACAACTCCATCAAGCATCGCCAGGAGATTCAGTGCGTTGAGATATGCTGTGCTTTTTTTAGCGTTGTTTTGGGTAAGAACACCAATCGCACGGTTGGCGTTTGCACGGGCCAATTCGTGCTGCCCCAATACATCCTGAGCATGTGCCAGGTTTGAATACTGCGTTGCCAGGGAAACATCGCTAATCCCCCGGAGTTTCAGGTTTAAGGCAATTGAGCTTGTCAGGATGATTTCTGCTGCTTTGAATTCTCCCATTAAGTGCATAGCACGTGCATAATTATTGAGCGAAGAAATGTGCTTGGCATGATTTTCACCGTAAATTTCTTTGCTGACTCGTACTGCTTCTTTGGCATAGTGGCGTCCATTGTCGAAATCCTTGATCGAGATATACGATGAAGAGATATTGACCGCGGCATCAACATAGTACGGATGCTCTGCTCCCAAATGTTTTTCCAGCAGATCTATAGCCCTTTTCTGGTTTTGTTCAGAGTTTTTCAGGTCACCAATTTTTTGGAAGTAAAGGCCGAGGTTAATGAGCGTGCCGATATATTGCTGGCTCTCTTCCCCCAAATACTTCTTTGCGAGACGCGCATCGTCTTCAAGTATTTCGATGTATTTCGTCAGTCCCTTATTCGTTGGATGACGGTTGAATCGACGAGTACGTCCAAATCCCTCGGCAATCTGCTTTTGTATTAGTAAGTCCAGTTTTTCCATCTTCACGAAATCAGATAAAAGACTTCGATCTTCGATAACACGATAATTTTTCTCGCCAAAGAATTTCGAGCGAATTTCGATGGCTTGCTGATAGAATCGGATTGCATCCGAAATTCGTAAGTCGTCAAACGATTGATTCCCGGCCTTAATGAGTGTTATTCCCACAACAGAATGCTTAGCCCCCGCTGTACTCCGTTGCAGATCAGCAAGAGCTTCTAATTTTTTGATCGTAGTTTGTCGGTCGTTTTGCTTTATCAACTGAGCAATTTCTGATTCAAGGTCCTGCCACGGAATGGCAAGCGCAATCATTTCCTGCCGGATTTTATCAC
>JAJDEL010000409.1 GCA_029259835.1 Planctomicrobium sp.
CGCCACGATTCTCTATCTTCTGGGGATCGACAATATGAAACTGACATACCTTCACAAAGGTCGGCCTGAGCGACCGACCCAGAACGAAGGTGCCGCCTACGAACTGATTTCCAAGCGATCTCTTCCATCGGCAACTGCAAAAAACTCATAGCAAAATAATTCACTGTTGCTTTTCCTCTGGAATTACAAAAAAGAGCACTGGTCCAGATTCGGACCAGTACTCCGTGAGTGTGAATCGTTCTAAAAGTTCATTAATTTAGAAGCCGAAGTTGAAAACAAGGTTTCCATCCTTTCCGATCGGAATCCCGAAACCCTTTCCGCTACGATAGCGAACATCTCTCGGTACCAAAACTGGCTGTGGTGCAGGAGCAACTTCCTGAGGCGAACGAGACCGATGATGTCTGTGTCCATGGCCCACTTCATGGGCCAATCCCTCCAGAAGAGATTCAATCTTCGCAATCATTTTTAAGGCAACATCAACATGGACTCGACCGACGTGTTGAGTTTCTGGTGTGAAAGTGTAACCTCGTCCATTGAAAGAGTAACGATGACGACTGCGGCTGACTCGAGCGAAGTCACAGCCGTTCAAGTGTGTAGTTAAGTCTGACAATTTACGGCTAACGTTGACAACTTCGCGCTCGATTTGTGCATCCGAGCGTTCTCTGAGGATTGAATTTTGTAAGCCCTGAAGGGCAATGAGTACAATTTCCGAATCTTCCAGGAGGTGGTCGTAGTCGCGAGAGTCAACGAAATCGTCATGAAGTTCCCACCGAAGTTCGCGGGCTTCAACGTAGGCGGCAAATGCCACATCGTCGAGTTGACGATACCGTGCATTGTGATGTTCAGCTTGAGCAGTTGAACTAATCATCGCCACGACAGCGATTGCACTAACCAGAGTTGTGAGCTTTGTGAACATCGTTTTCTCCTGACTAAATTTGATCGCTGTTGTGGTGAGGTGAATGAAAATAGAGCGAGGACCGTGCCTAACCAGAGGGAAATCGCTCAACAATCACCTAAAGCATTGTTTTAATTGGTGTTACGAAAACAATTCACAATTGGCCGCAGCACAAGAAGTGACATCACTGTGACTCTCGCCCAAAGAACGCGCCGTCATTTCGACTCTCCCCAAAAGCCGCACGCCCCATTCGTTAAAGCTAGAACGAATTTCGATACGATTTCCCTTGCCTCACTTCTGGCGGTTCGGCAGCGAAACCTTTATCAATGCTGTAGAACTCCAAACACACACACTTGAAACATTGTGGACGCACACACGAGCGTAATGGTGACTCTGAATGATGAAATTTGACCTTGTGATTATTGGGGCCGGCCCAGGCGGATACGTCGCGGCGATCCGTGCGGCACAGCTCGGCAAAAAAGTCGCGATCATCGAAAAAGAAAAACAGCTCGGAGGAACGTGCCTGCGTGTCGGCTGCATTCCGAGCAAGGCTTTATTGGAGTCATCCCGCCTCTACGAGCAGGCAACAGCAGGCATCAACGACCGGGGAATCATTTTCTCCAAGGTTCAACTTGACCTTGAAGCAATGATGCAGCACAAAACAGGCGTCGTCGACACTCTCGCTGGCGGGATCGATGGCTTGATGAACAAGAATAAGATCACTCGATTCTCTGGACACGGTCGACTTGGTGGCAACCACACTGTCGTGATCGACTCAAGTGACGGCGAAGAGACAGTTGAAGCAGCAAACATTCTGCTGGCAACAGGCAGTGTTCCGACCAGTCTGCCGGGAATTGAAATTGATGGCGAATACGTCGGCAGCAGTACCGAAGCCCTGAAGTATGGAGACATCCCAAAACAACTGGTCGTCATCGGCGGCGGCGTGATTGGACTCGAACTGGGAACTGTCTGGAGGCGACTTGGCTCAACAGTCACCGTTCTGGAATACCTTGACCGAATCCTGCCTGGCATTGATACTGAAATCGCCAAAGACGCGTTGAAGATCTTCAAAAAACAAGGCTTGAAATTCCAACTGAACAGCCAGGTGACAGGAGTCAAACCCAACCGTAAGACTGTCGACGTCCTCATTGAAGGGCAAGAGTCGATCCGCTGCGATAAAGTCCTTATGGCTGTTGGTCGACGGCCAAACACTGCCAACCTGGGACTTGAAGCGGCAGGCGTGAAAGTCGACACCAGAGGTTTCGTCACTGTTGATTCGCATTACAAAACGAGTATCGGGGGCGTTTTTGCGGTTGGCGATCTCATCGGCGGAGCAATGCTGGCTCACAAAGCGGAAGAAGAAGGGATCGCCTGCGTTGAGCAACTCTTCTCTGGCTACGGCCACGTGAATTACGACGCAGTTCCCGCAGTCGTTTACACGGAGCCAGAAATCGCCACGGTCGGCAAAACGGAAGATGAACTCAAAGAAGGTAAGATTGACTACAAAATCGGCAAGTTCCCCTACCTCGCAAACGGACGTGCACGAGCAAGCGGGCACCTGGAAGGTAAGGTAAAAATCCTCGCTCACGCAAAAACGGACCGCATACTCGGAGTCCATATCATTGGTGCAAATGCTGGTGAGATGATTGCCGAATGCGTTGCCGCAATTGAATTTGGCGCGAGCAGCGAAGACATCGCCCGAACGTGTCACGCGCATCCAACTCTCAGTGAAACGATCAAAGAAGCCGCGCTCGCAGTCGGGAACAGAACGATTCACTTCTAATGAATTGTGCTGAACTATTTCCCCGACATCAGCCTCTTCGGCGATAGTCTCGATCACGCCGACAATCGGGGGGGGGGATGTACGGTTGACACAGACCGAATCGTTTAGAAATCTGCCGGGTCAATCCCGAAGATTCGATGTGCCTCTCTGGCAAGAGAGACGACCAACACCCTTTACTCTTCAACTGAACGGGTTTTTTCCAGAACAACACAGTTGCCCTTGTCGTTATACTCAATGTGGCTCATGAACGCCCGCATGAGCATCAAGCCACGACCGCTTGGCTTTTCGATGTTGTCATCTTCAGTCGGGTCAGGCACATCTTGGGGATCAAACCCTGTCCCTTCATCCTCAATTGTCACCCTGACTCGTACTCCGTCGTATTCACATTTCACGAACACATTCTTCGACGGGTCCATCCCATTGCCATGCTTGATGGCATTCACAATGCCCTCTTCGAGTGCCAACTTCACTCCGAATAAATCTTGATCCGGAAAACCAACCTTTTCAAGTTCACTCAATATCCGTTCCTGTACCTCGTGACCCTGAGCAGTGTCACTTGGAATTGTCACATTAAATTCAAAGGCATCAGCCATAGAACGATGGCCTGCTCTCGAAGTGAGTTTGGGACGGAGAGTGTTGGACTCAGAAACCGGCGAGAGCGGCATCCTGGTCATCGACGATATCGAACAATTTGTTGAGTCGCGTAATTGCGAACACTTCGTAAATGTCCGGACGAATCGAACAGAGACGCAATTTTCCACCAGCAGCTTTCACCTTCTTGTCCATGGTAATCAACTTACCCAGTGCGGCACTGGAAAGGTATTCCACGGCGGTGAAATCCAGAACGACCTTCTTCCGACCATCTTCTTCAACGAGTCCAAACAACTGATTTCCAATCATCTGGATGTTGTTCTCGTCGAGGATTTTTTTGTCGACGAATTTAGCGATGGTCACATCACCAATTTGCTCGATGTCGAGGCGGCGTTGTCCTGCGGACATAGTCTACTTCCTGCAGTTTTGCCTAAATTCATCGAACATCTGCCGATGAAAAAGGCGAATAAATTGGAGTGTTTCACGGTATGATGCATTGTCTTGCATCACTTCCCAATTGGTTATCTTTTGATCATCATGGGTGTTCGTGGCGTTGTCAAGCGAATCGACACGCGATGTGAGCCGTTTTTCACTGATCAGACGCCGTGTGCTGATTGGAGCATCCCCTCTGGAGGAATCTACCTGATGAATACTGGACAATCGGCAGCTCCAGATCTTCAAACTCGCGATTGGCCGCTTTCTCGGCTGATTGCATTTTCAACGATGGTGTTCACGAGTGCATCCCTCTCGATTTTCGCAGTCGCTGCGATTTTCCTGAGTCTCTCCCAACCCGATCTGGGTAACCAGTCTATCGTTCTGCCAATCCTGGGAACCCTCCTTATTGCCGGGAGTTTTATGGCTGCATTGGGACTTCTTGCAGGCGTGAGAGACCTCACTCGTTCACGTGACAAGCGCGGAATCACAGTTATTTCGGTCGTCGTCAACGGCATCGCCAGCCTGCTCGTCTGTGCGATCATCATCACCGGACTTACCAACGTGTAACGATTGACATTCCAGGCCAATGGACATCATGCTGCTCAAAACTGAATTCAACAACAAAGTATTAACAATGCGAAACAGACACTTACTTCTGACCTCTCTCCTCATACTTTCAACTCAGATTGCCTTTGCTGAGGCACCAGTGAAAGTCGACTCAGTCGCTCCACTCGACGATGTCGTTTTTGAGGTAGGGACTCAAACTGACTCGCTCGACAAAGCTCTCGCACAGGCAGATGAGTACGAGAAAAACCGCGAAGGCAAAATTCGGCAATCGTTCGGCCTGCTCGCGTGCCTGGGGCAAGCTCTCGCCGAACACTCCAAAGCGGACCAGACGGAAATTCAAGGAGCCGCGTTACGCGATGCAGCCCTGAGCTTCAAACGAAAAAGCAGTCTTGAAGACGCGCAGGCAGCGCTCAAAAAAGTCAAACTCGCACAAGCCGGAAAAGCAGAAGGCAATGCTGCCCACGAACACGCATGGAACAAGCTTGTGAACATGCACCCAATGATGGAAGAAATCAATTCGCGAAACGGTGCGATCCTCAAAGTGCTACGTCGTCCGCGCGGTAAAGCTGCGGAACCGGTCCATGCAACGACCTGGGCAATCCTGGGGTTGGCGATGAAGGCCGACACCCATGAAGTCAAAGACGAAGCAGACCTTCCGAAATGGCACAAACATACAGACGACTTCATTGCAGCATCGGTCGAGCTCGCCAAAGCAATTCGCGCGAAAGACAAAACCGCAGGCCGCAAATGGTTCGATGCCGCCAACGAAAGCTGCGACGCCTGCCACGAAATCTTCCAATAAACATTTTCCCTTGCCCCTCAATCCCTAGCCCCTAGACCATTCCAATGTCTGAACTTCCTAAAATTGCCGGTCGAACTCCCACCAAAGTGAGTCTTGAAGAAGGCAAGAACTACGCATATTGCACATGCGGACTTTCCGAGAACCAGCCATTCTGTGACGGCGGACACAAAGGGACGGATTTCAAACCGATTGTCTTCACCGCAGAAGCCGATGCAGACATGCACGTCTGCATGTGCAAACGAACCGCAAATGGTCCGCGCTGCGATGGGACGCATAATTCTCTGCCGGCAGAGTCGTAGAAACTGTGTGAAACACATTCACTCAGAAGAAAAGCCCGGCATTTTCAAAATGCCGGGCTTTTCTGGTAGACTTTCAAATAGGAGACCGGGCCCCTCCGTGCGCTCTCGGGATTTCCCTTTCATGTGAGTGACTTTCCATGCAGTCTTGGCGTCGCCGAACCGTTGGGTTGCTAATCCTAGTCACCGGCCTGCTCCTGCTACTCGGCGGTCGCCGTTGGGTTCGATCCACTCCTTCTAATCGGGCACTTGCATCTGTGCAGAGCCTGAACGGTGAAGTCACGACCTTTTCATCGATTTACCCGGCTTGGGGACCAACTTGGTTGCCGGGGTCGCGGTATTTACCAAGAGGGAAGGAGGTGATACAGGTCTCCCTGGAGGATTCACAATTGGACAACGCGGACCTCGGTTTTCTGAAGGATCTGCCGTATCTACGCGTTTTGAATTTGTCAGGAACGTCTCTCAACAGCCAAGTGCTCCAGACGCTTCCTGATCTCAACTTTCTGCGAGCACTCATCTTGAACGGCACAGCAGTGTCGGTCGAAGAGCTTCAAAAAATATTGAAAATGGCCCCCAACCTGAATCATCTCAGTGTCGTTGGTACGAAGCTACAAGACGAAAACTTAACGATTCTGGAGACTCTGCCAAAACTGATTTTCATTGATCTCAGTGACATTCAAATCACCGATGCTGGACTCGTACACCTGCAGGGATTACCAAACCTGAGATCCATTGCGCTCAACGGCGCTCAAATTACCGACGCCGGCCTGAAGCATCTCTTGGAGCTACCAAATCTTCAGAACTTGTACCTGGATGGTACCTCAATCACTCCTGCGGGTTTAGAGATCCTCCAGGAACATCCAAGGTTGCGCTACCTATCGCTAATCGGTATTGCAATCCACGAAGACGATGTGTGGGTCTTTACGAGAATGAAAAATCTGGACTGCATCAGGCTAGAGGAAGGTCAGTTGACGATTGAGGTACTGCGGAGTTTGAAAAGTGAATTGCCACAGGTGCAAGTAGAACTCATGGAGCTGAGCAGGTAGGCAGAGACTCGTCTGAGCAATTCGGGGAGGAAGGCACCAAACGAGACGAGGGTTATGCAAAAGGCTAACACAGCCTACACAGGACTTCAGTCATGCAGATATCAGGAATTAACAAGAGGAAAGGCCGCCCTCTTGGAGCGTCTGACGCACTAATTCTTCCGGAACATCTTCGACGAGTTCGACGTGGCCCATTTTCGTTGGCAGCACGAATCGTAGCATGCCACCGACGGTTTTCTTATCGAGCTTCATCCGACCGACGACATCCTCGATTGAGATCGCCGTTGGATCAGCAAGATTTAATGGCAGCCCAACCGCTTCTAAGAGCCTCACCTGACGGTCGGTCAATGCCTGATCAACTCGGCCCAGTTTTTCGGCGAGTTTGCTGGCGTAGACCATTCCCATGGAGACGGCTTCGCCGTGTAACAATTCGCCGTAGCCAGTGAGTGCCTCGAAAGCATGGCAGTAGGTGTGTCCGTAGTTCAGGACCGCTCGCAGGCCGGTGGTTTCATGCTCGTCTCGCTCAACGACGTATGCCTTTAATTCACAACACCGAGAGATAATTTTCTTCAGCACTTCTGAATCACGTTGCTGAATTGCACTCACATTCCCTTCGAGAAACGTAAAGAAGTCTGCATCGAGAATCACTCCGTACTTGATGACTTCTGCCAGCCCGGAGATGTATTCTCGATCTGGCAAAGTCTGGAACGCGTCTGTATCGATGAGAACGCCCAGTGGTTGGTGGAATGCTCCGATTAGGTTTTTTGCCTGAGCATGATTGATTCCAACTTTGCCACCGACTGAACTATCAACATCGGCAAGAAGTGTTGTTGGAATCTGCACGAATGGCAGCCCGCGCGCAAACGTAGCCGCAACAAAACCACCAGCATCGCCGACGACACCGCCACCAATCGAAATCACAACGGTCCGACGATCTGCCTGAAACTCGACAAGTTGATCCCATGCCTTGGAGATCACCTCGAGTCGCTTCGAACTTTCGCCCGGTTCCATTTGGAACGTCGTCGTCCGCCAGCCTGCTGCTGTAAGGTTCTTTGTCACGCTCTCTGCATAACTGGCAACGTTTTCATCCGTCACTAAAAATGCGGAGGGATTGTCTCGTGCTCCACTCTTCGCCATGAGCCAGGCATGAATTTTTTCGGCCGACTCGTCAAGAAGCCCAGGACCGATCACAATCTCATAGCTTCGATCACCCAGTGAAACCTGAACACTGTGAGAATTTTTAATCGTCATGGTAAAGCAAATCGGAGCTAACGGTTATGAATGAGCGTAGACGGAAACGAAAAAGGCTGCGATGCACGGGAACGCTCCGTTACATCACAGCCTCTTGAGTCGATGAATTCAACGACGCGTCAAGTGTACGTCATTCGATTTCGAATTACCAACCGCAGCTCGAATAACCGAATGAACCGCAAGTTCCACATCCACTATGTGATCTGCGTAATGGACAGAGCGGTCCCAGCAACCCACGACGCCTGCTCCCACATCCGTCAGAGAAGCAGGAAACTCTCGGCGAGCAACACGTTGGCGCACAAACCGGAGCACAAGGAGCCGTGACGACTGGTTGAATAACGACAGGCGCACAAGTATTGCAACCACTCGCATGTCGTGATCCGTAGCTGACGTACTGTGTTGAACCCGCGTAAACAGTCGGGGTATAAGCATAAGGCGCGTAAGTTGACCAACCACCATAGTGCCCGCCTGGAGCGTAGCCGGAATGTGGACTCACTCCGTAATTTCCATAGTAACTGCCATATGATCGATGGCTGTAGCGGGCTCCGTAGTTGTAATAATCGTGGAAATAACTCGAAGAGTATCTCGCTCCAGAAAAGCACCACCCTCTCGCATGAGCCTGGGGGGCGTCCATTGTCAAAAACAGACCCAAAGTAAGGCAAAACATTGCCAGTGAACGGACTCGAAACATTTGTTGTTCCTTTTTCGAAACATGTACTAACAGGATTGACCGAACAACAATGTTAAAACAGGGAATTCAGGAAAGCAACGTAAGATACTAAACTTTGGAGTTCTTTACCGAAAAATCGACTCCTAACAGAAAAATATTGATCCACACCGAAATGACTTTCGTAGCAACCATTGGATACTTTACAGACTGAATCCCGGAGCATTGACAATTCCACGGTCTCACGCGACAACAGACGTCCATTCTTACGAAGGCTTTCCTTAACTGGCCCTAATTTACGAACACCGTTCCAACTCTGAGCGGTTGCCCTTAACTCGAAGTAAAAAACGATGTTCAAAAAAACTCTTCTATTTCTCGGGTTGAGCCTTATCGTCGGCTCTACCACATCTGCCCAGGACTCAGCTCTCGAACTATTCAGTAGCGATGTTGATGTTGTCGTCCGACTGGCGGAACCAGACAAAACGATTGAGAACATCGTCGCCCTTGTGAATGGTGCTCAGCCTGGATTTGGAGAAATTGCTCGCGGAGCCATTACTCCCAATCTAGGACAAGCGATTTCGAACCCGAGCATGACAGGTGTTGACCAGTCTCGTGACTGGTATGTTGGAGCATACTCCAACGGGAAAGCGGAACCGTTGGTCGTCTTTGCGATTCCTGCTGTTGATGCTGACGATTTCGTAGCGGCTCTGGGCGATGGATTCAAATCTTCTGTGCATGGCAAGTATGTCTTCTACACCGATAAAGGTGATCTGCCAGAAGTGCCGGAATCTTCAAAATCTTTAGCGAAATCAATGAGCGAAAGTGCTCAGAAAACGTTAGAGATGGGCGAGCTTTCGATTCACGTTAACTCCAAGCACCTCGTCGGCGTTTACGGTGACGAACTCGACACCGCTTACGACCAAGGTCTCGAAGGATTGAATCAACTGCGATTTGCAATGCCTCAAGACTCAGGAGTGAACCTGGGGCCTATCATCGAAATGTATGGTGCAATGGTGGAGAAACTCTTTCAAGGAGTTAAAGATTCAAAGTCGCTGACAGTTGCAGTTTCACTCGGCGCAGAAGGAGTTCGAATTGAAGAATACGTTGAATTTAGCAACGGTTCAAAGTCCGCACGAAAACTTGCTGAGTTACCAACCTCGGACATGTCGGACCTGGTCCGACTGCCTCAAGGAGCGTTCACTTACTACGGAATGAGCGGAGGCATGTCGGAGCTGATTAAATGGAGCATGGACCTGACTGCTGGGATGGCTGAAAACGACGAAACTCGCGATAAGCTGAAGAAAGCGTTTGTCACTCTTGATGAAGTGAAATTTGGAGCCATGGTCGGAAGCATGACGCTGACCGACTCAGAAGATGGCATGATTCAGGCCACAAGTATTGCACGCGTGGATCCTGTCGTGAAATTCAGAGACTACATGTACGCCAGCATGAAAGTGATGAACGGAATCAAGTTACCTGGTATGACGCAGACCAGCACAATTAAGAAAGAAGCCGAAACATACGGCGACCACAAGGCAGACATTGTGACAGTCAAACAGGAATATGACGAGAATTTCCCGCAAGCGGAAATGCAGGAGAAAATGCAGAAAATGATGTTTGGACCTGCCGGGATTCAATCGCGAATTCTCTACATGGATAATTTGTACTTAACAGTCATGGGCGGTGGTCCTGACGCAACGAAAAAAGCTGTGGAAGGACTCGACAGTTCCAGTAATGATGGAATCGCCGAACCGCGAAAAGTTCTCATGGATAAAGCGAATATGATTGTTTTGTTTGATCTTCCAGGTGGAGTTGCGGCAGGATTAAAAATCGCTTCTCAAATGGATGAATTTCCAATTCCTCTCGATAGCCAGATGATCGACAATTTGAATCTGTCACCATCATTCATCGGATTCGGAATCGCTGCGGAAGAGAACGCATTCCGCTGCCGAACAGACATTCCCATCAAGCAAATCCAAGGAATCTCCAAGCTCGGTATGCTGTTCGCTGGAATGAGAAACCAACTATAGAGGGCAAGGGTTTAGAGAGTGAGTGGCAAGGGAATCTCGTTTGAGAGGCGTTGAGGGAAACTTCAACGCCTCTCTTCTTTTATTGCCTCTTTACAGGTCGGAACTGCCGGCGAGCCAAAGAACGAGTTGTTCCATTTGTAAATGATCTGGCAAGCGACTTCCACCTTTCAGATGGAAGTCGGCTTGAGCGAGTCGATTCAAGATTCGCTCTGCTCTTGGTCGGCGAATACGGCGCAGATACTGCTGCATCGCGTCGACTTCCTTGTAATAGACCCCGGCCTCTTTCAGTGCTGCCGGGAGTGGTTTCCCTCGCCGGGAAAGTTCCGTCGCTTGCGCGACTTTCTTGAAGACATAATTCATTCCACCGAGAATTTTCTGCGGAGCTTCACCAGCATTCAACAATTTCCGAAGACAATTTAAGGCCAGATCAACTTGACCATCGCGGACAGCGTTAATCATGGTCCATGTTGTTTCGGCTTTCCAACCTCCAACAAGCGTCCGCACATCTTCGGCCCCAATTTTTTCTCGGTCCCCAACATATGCTGCCAGCTTTTGCAATTCCTGATCGAGCAAACCCAAGCCAGACCCGGCAAGTTCGGTCATCAATTGAGCGGCATCGCGGGTGAGATGTTTCTCGTATTCTTCTGTCGCCTGCCTGGTGAGCCAGCCAGTGAGCCGTCCGCCGGTCAGTTCCGCACATTCGACAGCCAATCCTTTCTTCGCAACTTTCTTTGCCAGCTTCGTGTTGCCAGGCCATTTTTTGACTTCGAGGACCAGCTTTGACTTGCCAACCGGTTTTTCGGCGAATGATTCGAGTTGAGGTCGGTTTGCCGAAACAAATTCGTCGGCCTGTTCAACGACGACGATCTTCGAAGGCGAAAACATCGACACCATCTGCACTTCATCACGCACCGTGCGAAAGTCGACGTCTTTGCCAGTAAAGCGGGTCAGCCCGATTGCATCTTCAATAGAAGACTCCAGCAACTCTTGACACAGCGCCGTCAGAACGGACGTTTTCAAATGTGATTCCGCTCCAAACAACACGACCATCGTCGCTGCCTGAGCTTGATCGGCTTGCTTGACAAATTCCGTCGCGTGCATGAGCAAAAATGACCGGTCAGTTGTTGAAGTTCGAGGAAATGACGCTGCTTCATTGCTTCCAGAAACCAGCTTGGAACGAGAGCATCACCTCCGCGAATAGTAGTCGTTTGGACTGCGTCGACGCAAATCGAGGAGAAAGGTGTCAGCGATAGTACGGCCTCGGACCTCACTGATTTCCTGTTGACCGTTCTTTTCTAGTCGGCAAATGGGTATGTTCAGGCGTATTCAGGCTGCCAATGCCCCGCCCAAAAACAAGACTTGAGAAAGGTCTTTCCAAATGATTCCTTCCGCTTCAACACGTTCCACTCTCACCATGCTTCAAGTATTCAGTGTCGGCGTCATGCTGTTCCTGACTTCTCATGCAACCGCAGAGGAAATCACGCATGGGTTTCTGGCGTGTGGTCAAAAAACGTACATCGTCGATGGTTCTGGAAAAAAGATATGGACCTATCCGACTTCGACGCGAGATGGTTACGTGCTGCCTAACGGAAATATCCTGCTGGCTGTGAACAAATCGAAACTCTACCCCGGTGGAGCGGCGATTGAAGTGACTCGCGATGGTCAGGAAACATTGATCTGGAAAGGGACTCAAAGTGAAGTCAATTCCGTTCAACCGACTGCGGACAACTCCTACGTGCTCACCGAGGCGGGTCCGAATCCGCGGTTGCTAGAAGTGAATCGTTCCGGAAAAATACTCGTCGAATTTCCGTTGCAGTGCCAGAAACAGAATCATCACATGGAAACCCGCATGGCTCGCAAATTAGCGGACGGCACCTACCTGGCACCGCATCTTCTGGACTTCGCCGTGAAAAATTATGACAGTGACGGGAAAGTCCTCAACGTTTTCGACACGACCGTTCCTGGCGATCCGGATCACAAAACTCACTCCTGGCCCTTCACTGCAATCAGACATCAGAAAAATCGAACGCTCGTCAACTGCACGCACGGAAATCGTGTCGTCGAATTTGACGAAAAAGGAAAGGTCGTCTGGCAATTGACGAACGAAGACCTTCCTGGTGACTGGCTGCAAGACCCTTGTGGCGCTCAAGTGCTACCGAACGGGAATTTTGTGATCACCAGTTACGCCGGCGGGCGCAAAGATCCGAACGCTCCGAAACTCATTGAAGTCAATCGAAACAAAGAAGTTGTCTGGACTTACAAAAACGGAGAGAAAGTCGGCATCCATCATTTCCAAATTCTCGATACAAACGGCAATAAGCTGAGTGGACCCCCACTCAAGTAAACACGCACTGAGGTTCCCCCGGTGGATCACCGGAGGCTAAGTGAAACAGACTCACATGCAAGGCGAGACTCTGTTTTTTACATTTACACTTAGCCACCGGGTCAATGACCGGTGGAAACTAAGCCAGCGAGTGAAACAGTTACGAATCGAAAACAAACTGCTGTGCAACATGAGTGCGAATATCACTCATTTCTTCTCCCAGCCCCAACGTGAGGACCTCCCTGTGAATACGAATCGACGAACTTTTCTGGCTCAGGCTTCTGCGGTTGCTGCGAGTCCTTTGCTTGGCTCGTATTCGCTCCTAGGTGCTGCGGAGAATTCACCGAAGAAAAAAATTGCGTTTCTTGGAACGACCGTCTATCAACACTCCCACGCGCAACACATTCTAGACCGACTCGCGCTCGGTTACTCATGGAACGGAGCTTGGCAAAACCCGCGTTTGGATATTGCCTCTGTTTATATCGCCCAAACGCCTGAGAATGACCTGAGTCAAGATCGCATCGAACGTTATCAGCTCAAGCAATACTCAAGCATCGCCGACTCTCTCACGCTCGGCACCGGAAAACTTGCCGTTGATGGAGTTGTCCTGATCGGTGAACATGGCGACTACCCGATGAACGAGAAAGGGCAAAAGCTTTACCCGCGATACAAATGGTTCAAAGAATGCGTGAAGGTCTTTGAAACCAGCGGTCGCGCCGTTCCGATTTTTAATGACAAACATCTTTCTACAAACTGGAAAGAGTGCGCGGAAATGGTCGCCGACTCCAAGCGGCTGGACTTCCCGTTTCTCGCTGGGTCATCACTCCCGGTCACTCGCCGCTTCCCGGCAATAGATATCCCGCATGGGACACCGATGAGTGAAAGTGTTTGTGTTGCCTACGGTGGTGCGGACAGCTATGACATTCACGCTTTGGAAACAGCGCAGTGCATGTCCGAACGACGAAAAGGTGGCGAAGTCGGCATCCGCAGCGTTCATGCTCTTGAAGGCCCTCAAATGTGGGAAGAACTTGCAAAACCGGAACGTGCAAACACACGCAAACTCATGGTCGCGGCATTGACTCGCAGCCACAATCTCCCTGTGAAAGGTGGCTACTACACCGACCGCATTACGTTTGATTGGGCTCGAAAAGTATTCCCGACGGGTCGGGCGTACTTCATCGAACATCTCGATGGTTTCCGCACCACGATGGTTCAAGTCGCAATCCACGATTTTAATTATGCTGGAATGAGATCAGACAATGATGAGATCATCTCATGCCAGATGTATCTCCCGATGCCAAATCAAGGCTCTTCAACTGCCGATTTTTTTCACCCACTGACGCATCACATCGAAGAAATGATCCTCACCGGAAAGGCCGCTTATCCAGTGGAAAGAACTTTACTCACCTCCGGCATGACTCTCGCCGCCGTCGAGTCTTTACACCGCGGACAAGTCCTCATCAATACTCCGCAAATGAACGTCCGCTATCAAGTCGATCCAAAGTCGACGTTTTGGGACAATTGAGGTTTGCCACCGCCCTTTTCATCCGGCTACTCAAAGAATGTGCTTGAGATTTTCCTTTAGGAACAGTCCCGTAATAAATCACCGATTTAGGCGACATCTCCGTGGTGTGATGATTACCGATCGAAAGCACTGAACTAAAGATCGACCTCAATGACGACACGAAACTGCTCCCTAAGTTGCAGCCACTCACCAAACTTACGGACCGTACAAAGACCTTCGACTTTCTGCTCGATTCGGGACTCGTTTCCTCGCAATAGATCGACAAACACTGTGTCGATCCGCACTGTATAGCTGACATCATAGATCGAAACGCTCAGTGTCGATTGAAGAAGCCACTCGGCCCCTACGCCTTCAAACTCGCGCACTGACTCCGTCGAACTGTGATGATAGAGACAGAGACGGAAGGAAACGATTGAACGTAGATCATCAGACATTCACTTGACCTTCGAGGAGACTCACTACCCCTTCTGTAAGAGGACGTCAGAGGTAGCCAATTTGTGTTGGCTGCCTTTTTCTCTAACGCTATGTCGCTCTTAAGTGTTACGACTGCAATTGCAGGCAACTGGTGGAAGAGCAAGAGCAGCATTAATTTCGGCTTGGATATGTTCCAGTAGTGCAGACCATGTATCTCAAAAAACGGTGGTCCTCTGGAATCCCCGCCGCTTTACGCAAGGCTGCTTCCGCCTTTCTCAAGTCCGGCAGCTTAAATGTGTTACGACCATCGCCTCCATAGCCGGTGCCAAACAGGGAGAACAGAGCCTGGTATTCATTGATTTGCAGCGTTTGACCTTCACAGTGCATCCATCCTCGCTGGTTGAAATTCACACCTGTAAGCTTGAGATCTCCTAAGTGAGGCTCATCAGCAGAAGCGGTGGCAGGCGTAAAGACCAACGATCGGAAACAGCTCGCAGCGAAAATATTCAAAATCAAGGCACGATTCATTGTGCCAACTCCTTT
>JAJDEL010000410.1 GCA_029259835.1 Planctomicrobium sp.
TGGAGATACACACGGCTTGCACCTGGACAACGAACGATCAATCTGGCTGTATCGTGACTGGGTGATCAAGGCGTTCAACAGTAACCAACCATATGATCAGTTTACCATCGAGCAGATTGCAGGCGATCTATTGCCGAGCCCGACATTGGATCAACGAATAGCGACGGGGTTCAATCGGTGCAACGTGACGACCAGCGAAGGTGGCTCGATTGATGACGAATACTACATGCGTTATGCAGTTGATCGCGTAGAAACGACGTCCACCGTCTGGTTGGGGCTGACCGCCGGTTGCGCGGCATGTCATGACCACAAGTTCGATCCGCTGACACAAAAAGAATTCTATCAGCTGTTCTCGTACTACTTCAGCCTGACAGAACGAGCCATGGACGGCAATGTTTTGTTACCACCACCAGTTGTCAAAGTGCCTAGTGATTCTCAGGTGCAGCAGCAGAGTCAGTACACTCAGGAACTGGCCGCTGTTGACGCACAAATTGCATCTGTGCTGGAAGAGTTCAAGTACACGGACCCGAAACCGATGGAACCGTTGGGTGAATTGAGTGAAGAACAATTCGTCTGGATCGACGATGAAGCTCCAGCCGGAGCGAACCTACAGGGCAACAGCCCCTGGCAGTTTGTTGAAGCTCCTGATCACCCGGTTCATAGCGGCAAGAAATCGACCGTCCGCACTGGAGAAGGCAGCGCAATCACTCAGCATTTCTTTACCGGTGCCACAGACAAACTCAAAATCGGCGAGAACACGCGACTGTTTGCTTACGCATATCTCGACCCTGAGAATCCACCACAAACTTTGCAGCTTCAGTTCAATGATGGTAAGTGGGAGCATCGAGCGACATGGGGAGCAGATAAGGCATTTCTCGCTGGGCGTAACGATGCCGCAAACCGACAAAAGGGTGAATTACCAGAGACAGGAAAGTGGGTTCGACTGGAAGTAGAAGCCGAAGCCGTTGGCTTGGCTCCTGGATCAGAACTGAACGGTTGGGCCTTCACTCAGGTCGGTGGAACCGTTCACTGGGACACCGCCGGAATTGTGTCTCAATCGCTTTCAGAAGAACAAAAACGATCACTGTTCGCATGGGAACAGTTTCGCGCGAAGATTAAGCAACCCGCGCTGCCACCCGAAATTCAAAAGTTGCTGGACATCGAAAAAGCCAAACGAACTCCCGAGCAAACCGAACAATTAACTCGCCACTACATTCAACATGTGCATCCAGATTCACGAGCAAAACTTGCCGAGCCGTTAGCACAACAGGCTAAACTAAAGACACAACTCGCCGATCTGGACAAGGCCATTCCGGCAACATTGGTCATGGAAGATCGCCCTGAACCGCGACAGGCATTTATCCTTGAGCGAGGTCAGTACACGGAAAAACGCGATGCGGTTTCGTCAGCTGTTCCTGAATGGCTGGCCCCGCCGGTCGCGGATGCTCCTTCCAATCGACTAGGACTGGCACAGTGGCTGGTGCAGCCAAGCCATCCACTCACATCACGCGTCACCGTGAATCGATACTGGCAGCAGTTCTTCGGCACCGGTCTGGTCAAGACATCAGAAGATTTTGGAGTTCAAGGCGAGCAACCATCGCATCCAGAACTGCTCGATTGGTTAGCGGTCGATTTCGTTAAATCAGGTTGGGACGTCAAGCGTTTTCTGAAACAGATCGTGATGTCGGCGACCTATCAACAATCGTCACGTGTCACGCCTGAGAAGCTGTCTGCAGACCCAGAAAACCGACTACTAGCACGCGGTCCACGGTTTCGGTTGGATGCAGAAGTGATTCGAGATCAAGCGCTGGCAATCAGCGGATTGTTGAACGAAACGATTGGTGGAAAGAGTGTCAAACCGTACCAGCCTGCCGGCTTATGGAGGCCTGTTGGTTTTGGTGGAAGCAACACCGCCACATTTGTTCAGGATACCGGTGACAAACTCTTCCGTCGCAGCATGTACACATTCTGGAAACGCACGGTCCCGCCACCTTCAATGGCAACTTTCGACGCTCCGAATCGTGAAACGTGTCAGGTACGAAGAGCACGTACAAACACACCGTTACAGGCGCTCGTATTGATGAACGATGTGCAATATGTCGAAGCAGCACGAAAGTTCGCTGAGCGAGTGATGACTGAAGGCGGAACAGGAATCGACGAACGAGTGATACTCGCGTTCCGCACAGTTCTGAACCGGCAACCAAGTCCCACCGAAAGAGAATCGCTGGCGAATCTCTTCGAGGAGTACCTGAGTGCCTTTAAGAGTGATCCAGAATCTGCGACAAAACTCCTGACTGTCGGTGAATCACCTCGCAATGATCAGCTTGACTCAAACGAACTTGCCGCATGGTCAATGGTGACTCACTTACTTTTGAATTTGAGTGAAACAGTCACAAAAGGATAATTGCGGCATCTGAACTGGCAAGCAGCGACTTCGAAACAGCTGCGATTTGCCTGTGCCACAAACAGTTATTTAGAGACTCTGAAAATGAATCCAATTCGAGAATCTGAACTCATTGAAACCCGTCGCCATTTTTTTGGTCGCGTGTCGACCGGAATTGGTGCGGTTGCTCTCGCATCACTCGCTAACCCGGACTTGTTTGCTCAAAACTCGTCTGGATCTGAGAGCCCGACTAGTGGGCTCCCTGGACTTCCGCACTTTGCTGCAAAGGCCAAGCGAGTGATCTACTTGTTCATGTCAGGCGCTCCATCACAGTTGGATATGTGGGACTACAAGCCGAAGATGAACGACTGGTTCGATAAGGATCTGCCAGATTCTGTTCGCAACGGTCAGCGTATTACAACGATGACATCGGGACAGAAACGTTTCCCGATTGCACCTTCGATCTTCAAATTTGGACAGCACGGTTCTAACGGAACCCATGTCAGCGAATTATTGCCATACACAGCGCAAATGGTTGATGATCTAGCGGTCATCAAGACGGTTCATACTGAAGCCATCAACCACGATCCGGCAATCACATACATTCAAACCGGTAGCCAGCTTCCAGGGCGACCGAGTACAGGCGCATGGTTCTCATATGGGTTGGGGAGCATGAACGAAAATCTGCCCGCATTTATGGTACTACATTCGACCGTCAACGGTGGCTTTGGCGGTCAAGCTCTCTATTCGCGGCTATGGGGGTCCGGTTTTCTCTCGACTCGGCACCAGGGTGTCAGTCTGCGCTCGAGCGGCGACCCGGTCTTGTATCTCTCAAACCCCGACGGTATGTCTGTTTCAATGCGTCGGAGAATGCTAGACGAACTCAGCCGATTGAATGCCGAACGTTTTAATGAAGTCGGTGATCCGGAAATTCAATCTCGAATTGCTCAGTATGAAATGGCATATCGCATGCAAACATCGGTCCCTGAGTTGACGGACGTTTCAAGTGAAACAAAAGAAACTCTTGAGATGTACGGACCGGATGTTTCAAAGCCTGGTACCTTCGCTGCGAATTGTCTGCTGGCCCGCCGCATGGCCGAACGCGGAGTACGCTTCACCCAAGTCTTTATCCGTCAATGGGATCAGCACGGAAACCTTCCCAAGGACATTCGTCGACAGTGTGGAATCATTGACCAACCTTGTTATGCACTCGTGCAAGATTTGAAGCAGCGCGGCTTGCTGGAAGATACTCTTGTCATCTGGGGTGGAGAATTCGGTCGGACGATTTACTGCCAAGGCGGTTTGACAAAAGAAAACTACGGTCGCGATCATCACCCTCGCTGTTACACAAAATGGATGGCCGGTGCCGGAATCAAGGGTGGGACAGTTTACGGCAAGACTGATGACTTCAGCTACAACATTACTGAAAATCCGGTGCATATCCATGACTTGAACGCGACAATCCTGCAACAACTTGGAATCGATCACGAACGGCTAACCTATCGGCACCAAGGACGCGACTTCCGCCTGACTGACGTACACGGCAAGGTTGTGACAGGAGTTCTTTCGTAGACCTTGAACGGTCGCTAAATGGTTCGAGGGGAACGGAGTTTCTGTTGCAGGGCGCTCGTCTAGCAGAGCCCCGAATTCTTTACCGTCGCAATTCACCGCGGGATGCAAAAACCTTGAACACGTTTGAATAGAAGAATTTCAGGTCGCAACTTGCAGGGAGGATCGTTAATTTGACAGTCTGTTGAAGCAGAGCGATATTGATTATTATTCGCTTACTGATCATCCCAGAGGATTTCCGAGAAAAAGTCTCTCCTGGTGAGTGATTCAGCAGTCATAGAGAAATTATTGGCGGAGAATTTTTGCATCCGCTGGCTGCATCAGACTGCATTCGATAGGAAACCCGCATGCCGCCGTTAAACGTTATTTCCAGAGCGATTTTTCACAGCTCCTTTATACTGATCTCCGCTCTCCTTGTTCCTCACAACTGCCTTCTCGCAGATGATGATCCGCCGGCAGACAATGGAGACGGGCAGATTATTGCCGAGTTGCAGATTGCTTTTTCGAAGCAAATCCAACCATTCCTGCAGAAACACTGTGTTCGCTGCCATTGCGCCGAAGAGATGATGTCTGGGATTCGTCTCGATCAACTGAACGGAACATTCAACGAGCACGACCTGCGTCTCTGGAACAGCATTCAGCGAAACGTAGCCGGGGCATCAATGCCTCCAGAGGAAGAGTCTCAACCGACTGAATCAGATCGGCTCATCTTCACAACCTGGATCGAACAGGGCCTAAAATTGGCTCGGTCTCGAAAGAAAGACAAAAACGGATCGGTTCGGCGTCTGACGGTCGCGCAGTACCGAAACACTCTTAAAGATTTACTGGGCCTGGAGGATCATCTCACAGATATCTTACCTCCTGATGCCGTTTCGAAAGAAGGATTTCTCAACAACGAACAGTCCATGCTGCTTTCTCCGATTCTTCTCGAAGCGTTCTTTGAGATTGCCGAAAAGGGGCTTGACTTGTGCATCGTTGATGAAGACTCGAAACCCATTATTCAAACGTTTCGCATGGACTTAGGGCAATCGATCAACCCAACTCCATTTCCTGAAAAGCTCATTTTAGGGGCGAACAGCCACTTGCTGAAGAATGCCGATTTTGTTGTGACTCAGCCAAGTCCAGAGAAACTCTTCGATTTCGATCCGTTTTCGATGCAGACGCAATTTCGATTCATCGAGGGATACCAAGGTAATGCGACTGTCCGGGGATGGAGAGATTACGACAGCATCTACCATGCAGTTTTCGCTTGTATGAGGGGCTCGGAAGGTTACCCCAAGGGACTTGCATACCAGACAATCCCTGAAGGATTACTCCTTCGACCGGCGATTCCAAGTGCTGAAATATTCCAAGTCGAAAGCACTTATGGACCGAAAGCGAATTTCAAGATTTCATTACGCGAGTTGCCAGACCAGGGTCGCTTTCGGATGACAGTTCACGCAGCCAGATACGAAGATGGCTTGCTGCTGGAACAAGGAGTGAAAGCTCAACCCGAATCCAACGTAATCACCGTCACCGTCTCGAAGGATTCGCCAACAGAAACCGCTCAGCTGGAACATGCCGGCCTTTACCAGATCGACGTGTACGCCAATTTGGAAAACGAAAAAAAATCGCATCATCTCCACCTGCAATTGGGAGAACGGCACTTTTCCGGAACTCTGCATCAACCCGCCTTTTTGGTTGTACGTCTTCCCAAAGGCGCTCTACCCATCTCAACAAAATACGGAGAGAAGAACGTTTCCGACCGAATTGTTCTTACCCTTCTCGATCCTCATTCAGAACTTGCAACACAATTCAAAACGTTTGAGCAACGCTCGCCGCGTCTTGGAGTCCATATTGGGTTGCGCCGTGATTGTGGCAGCACACTGACTCAAGTCGGAAACGCGCAGCCTGTCCAAACATCGGAGTTGCAAGCGTATCGTTTCGAAGGAGCGATTGGGAACTATCCCAGCCCTGACGTTGAAAAAGAGAACGTCAACTATCTGGCAGGTGTTCGCGAGATTGGAATTCGTAGTGAATACACAGATGGTCGAGACATGCCTCGCTTGTTGATTCGGTCGGTCGAATTTGAAGGCCCTTTGTATGAAACCTGGCCGCCTGAAACACACCGTCAGATCTTCATCGAGTCTGAAAACCAGAACCACCCTGAGACATATGCCCGT
>JAJDEL010000042.1 GCA_029259835.1 Planctomicrobium sp.
ATCTCCGTTCATCAATAATCTTTTCAAGTGCCAGCCACTGATCCTCACGGATTCAAGAATTAAAGAACTTCTGCATCAGCCGCTGGGCGCTAGCCCTGGTTCTGAGCGTGAACCGGAATTTGATCCAGAGCTATCGCCCAAACGGCTGATTTCAAGAAGATCGTTACTCAAGATGCAAGGCTTTGAATTCTGCGCAAATTCTTTTCGTATACCCTTGCCCCTCAATCCCTAGTCCCTTGACCAATACGGTAAACTCGTTGGACATTCTGGATGCTGCGTTGTATCACAACGTGAGTGTTCATCGATTCAATTCAACAGAGCCGGTCCGAATGAAAAACATCTTCACTGCAACGCTACTCCTATTGTGCTGTTTCAATGCTGTAACCCACGCAGCTGCAAAGCCGAATATCTTGTTCATCCTGACAGACGATCAGGCTCCCTGGGCACTGGGCCTTTCCGGTCATCCACATGCCCATACACCAAACCTTGACAAACTCTTTCAAGCCGGAGCCTATCTCCCGAACAGTTTCACAGTCACGCCGGTTTGCAGTCCTTCGCGAGTCAGTACGATTTGCAGTCGGTACGGTTCAGAGATGGGAGTGACGGATTGGATCAATCCTCGCGTTGAACCGAGGCATGGTCTTGATCCCAAGACACCAACCTGGCCTCGTGAATTGCGGAAGGCCGGGTACCAGACGGCACTCGTCGGGAAGTGGCACCTCGGATTGCTAGATCATCAACACCCGACACAGTTCGGTTATGAATTCTTCATGGGATTCCGCGGCGGTGGAGCGACTCCTTTTCGCCCAGAGTTGGAAGTCGCTGGGCGAACACAAAAAGTGAGTGGGCTGACAACAGACATTCTCACCGACGAAGCAATCCGTTGGTTGCGTCTCCTGGATCAAAAGAAAGGGCCGTTTGCGCTTTCGCTGCATTACCGTGCTCCACATGCGCGTTGGCTACCGGTTCGAGAGGCCGACTGGGAACCCTTTGATGGTCTCGACCCGCAACTTCCGCACCCTGACTATCCTGATTTGGATGTGGAACGTGTCAAGAGAATGACGCGCGAGTATCTAGCAAGCACCGCAGGTGTGGATCGCAACGTTGGCAAGCTGCTTGAAGAACTCGACAGGCTGAAGCTTGCAGAGAACACAATCGTCATCTTTACCAGCGACCATGGTTACAGCATGGGACACAATGGAATCTGGCACAAAGGTAATGGTCACTGGGTTGTTAAAACTCCCCCGCCTGCGACCGAGAATGTTCCCAAGGGGCAGCGTCCGAATATGTATGACAACTCTATTCGTGTTCCCACAGCGATCAAATGGCCTGGAGTCATCAAAGCTGGTACTGTGCTGAACGAAACCGTTTCCAACCTCGACTGGTTCCCCACGATTCTGGCGATGGCGGGCGTCGACCTCCACAGTTCGATCAGGGTTCGTGGAACCGATATCACCCCAGTTCTCAAAGATGAAGCTGAAGCATGGAGCAACGACTTCTATGCCGAATACAGCACAAAACATCAGTCCCACACGGACATGCGGATGTATCGCACAAGCGACTGGAAACTGATTCGAGACTTCCGAGATCATGATCGTGACGAGTTGTACAGCTTGACGGACGACCCGGAGGAGACGAATAATTTAGTCAATTCCGACGATGCCCGCGTCAAAAAAATTATCCTCGATCTCGATAAAAAATTGCGGTCGAAAATGCAGGCCCTTAACGATCCGGTCCTACAGCAATAAAGTTCCGTTGGCGACAGCGTGAAATGTTGACCAGAGACGTTTTCTCTATTGCCGGACTCTGGTATTGTAGACGACATAAATATTGAAGTCGTTCTGGCTTCTCATCATTACGACAAATATTCAAAGAGAACTGCATCAGGCAACGAGCCATCGGCAGACTCCAGTTACGAAGAGTATCAGGGAGATTATTGTGGCAGGCGAAGACCTTAAAGCTGCGAAATGTTTTCGACATGGGAACAAAGCTATGGAATCGAATAACTGGGACATGTCCATCCAGATGTTCAGCCAGTGCGTTAAGCTGAAACCAGACAATCTCACGTACCGTCAACTTCTTCGCAAATGCACGATGAAGAAGTATGACGACAATAAAAAAGGAGCAGGTGGGCTTGCGAAAACCAAGCTCATGTCCATCCGAGGTAAGGTCAAAAAAGCGAAAAAGAAAGAAGAGTGGGAAACAGCATCTGTTCTCGCAGAAGAAGGTTTGCTGCTAAACCCTTGGGATGCTCAACTCAATGTTGATATCGCAGAAGCCTCCATTGCTCTGGATCGAGGAGAAATCGCCAGACATGCGTACAGCGTAGCGATCATTACAGCAACAAAAGACAAAGACGTACATGTGGCATTTGCCGATTTGCTTGAAGAGCGAGAAGAATATAAGGAAGCTGAGAAAGTTTGGGAGCGGATCGCCGTGATTGATCCGAAAGATATCGAAGTGTCTCGAAAGATGTCGGGGCTGGCGGCAAAGCAAGCGACAAAAAAAGGCAACTTCGAAGATGCCGAATCAGCCAAGGATGTTGCTCATAACAAGGGTTTCGCATCAGAAGCTCAGTCAGTCTCGGCGAAGTCGGACAATGCGGAAACGGCCTTGCGGCATGCGATTCGAAAAGAACCGGATAAGGTCGAACACTATCTCAAGCTGGCAACTCAACTCAAGACGAACAAGAAATTTGAGGAGTGTTACGAAATACTCAAAACCGCACTCGAAGTTTCTTCTGATGACACAAGTGTTCGGGAACAGTTGGAAGATGCCGAACTTTTACTGATGAAGCACAATGTTGACTCGGCAAAAGAAAAGGCGAACGAATCCGAAGACCCTGAAGACCGCAAGCAGGTAGCGGAACTTTCGAAAGAACTGAGAAACCGAAAAATTGAAGTCTTCACGACTCGTGAAGAACGCCACGGACAAAACCTGGGACTCAAACTGGAGTTGGCAACTCTTGTGATGCAGCAACAGGAATGGTCACGAGCGATCCCACTCTTGCAAAAGGCAAGCCAGGATCCGCGACTCAAAACGAAAGCGCTTGTCCTCTTGGGGAAATGCTTTATGTACGATAATAAAGCCGCTTTGGCGAAAGGCCAGTTTACTCGCGCCGTCCCTGACCTCGATTTCGACACAGATCCAAGCACGTATACAGAGGCCCACTACCTGTTGGCACGCGTCTGTGAAGAAACCGGCGACACAGAGAAAGCGATTCACCACTATGGCGAAGTGCTTGTTGTTGATTACAACTATAAGGATGCCCTCCAGCGTTCAGAGAAATTGCAAGCCGGGTAGTACCTTTTTACCGCTCACTTGAAATAAGCGGCTCAAACAAGTTGCGTTTGTCTTTCACTGTGGATCGAAACTGGCGTGGAACCTTACCCTCTCAGATTTTTGAAGAATGCCAATCGTGGCCGTGAGGTTTTGACGGTTTTCGTGAACTATGGATTCGGAGATCTCCTCGAACGGCTGGGCCTCCTCAAATACTTGAAATGGGGGCGCCGGATTGTCCTACGGAAGCAGCAAGACGAGTTCGAAGACCTGACAACCGCGCGCCGAATTCGGTTGGCGTTGCAAGACCTCGGACCGACGTTTGTCAAATTCGGACAAGTCCTCAGTACACGTCCCGATCTGGTTCCTCAAGATGTGATCGATGAACTGGCCCACCTTCAAGAAGATGTTCCGGCCTTTCCAGTTGCTGACGTCCATGCGACGATTCTCAAAGAATTCGGCAAACCAACGAGCGAAGTGTTTGTCAACTTTGATGACGAGCCATTAGCCGCAGGATCCCTGGGACAAGTCCATCTGGCGGAGGATTCGCAAGGACGCAAACTCGCCATAAAAATCCGTCGCCCAAGTGTTCTTCGCGAAGTGGAACGTGATGTTTCACTTATGCTTGAAATTGCCCAGTTACTGGAGCGGCATGTCCCGGAGTCTCGAATCTTTGATCCGATCGGTCTGGTGAATCATTTCACGCGGACTGTTCGCAGAGAAATGAGCTACCACCGGGAATGCCGAACGATGAAAGAGTTCGCGAAGCTATTCTCTGAAGATGCTCGCCTGCATGTTCCACGCGTCGATGAAGAGCGATCGACCGATGCCGTGTTGTCGATGGAATTTATCGACGGAATTCGAGTCGACGATGCAGAAGCCATTCAGAGCTATGGACTCGATCCGAAATCGATTGCAAAAATGGGCGCACAGATATTTCTGAAACAGGCTTTGGAGTTCGGAATTTTTCACGGAGATCCGCATCCAGGCAACATCCGCGTAGAGCGAAACGGTTCGATTGCATTACTCGACTACGGCATGATCGGTTTTCTGGAAGAAGAGAAGCGTGAGCAATTCGTCGATTTATTTTTATCGATAGCACGCCACGATGTCGACACCGCCGTTGCAAACGTACTCGAACTCGGAAAGCCAACACAACCTGTCGAACTTCCGCTGCTGCGCGCAGACGTTCGCGACTTCATCGATGCCTATTACGGCGTTGATCTCGGCAAGCTGAACATTGGCAGACTGCTCAACGATTTCGTGGCAATCCTTTCGAATCACGGACTCCGGTGCCCAGGCGACCTGATGCTTTTGATTCGGGCGATTATCACTCTGGAAGGAATTGGCAGACAACTCGATCCGCAATTCAATCTGGCTGAAGTCCTTGCTCCGGCAATCAAGAAGCTCGTCAAACGGCGTTATGACCCCAAGCGTATTGCCGAGCGAACGATCTCAGACATTAAACAATTATTAAAAACAGCCCACGATCTCCCGCTGCATCTGGGGCGAACGCTTCAGAAGGCAAGCCAGGGGGAGTTGAAAGTCCAGTTCGAACACAAGGGCCTTGATCGGTTGATTAATGAGTTTGACCGATCAAGCAATCGGGTCGTTGTCGGACTGGTCGTTTCGTCACTGCTGGTTTCAACCGCTTTGGTCATCCGAGTCTCTTCGACCGAATCACTCTGGATTGCGGTCCCGCTATTTCTGACATCTGGCTTTCTGGGGCTGTGGCTCGTCTGGGGAATTTTGCGAAGCGGTCGACTGTGATAGAGACCGAGATTAATTCAGTCAGTGCCCTCGCCCAGGTTTAGAATTTTCTTCTCATGTTCGCGAATCTGGTCCGTTTTGTTGCGGTGAGTTTCGAGTTGTAAATGATATTTTCTTGATGCAATTTCGAATTTGGCAAGCTCCTCAGCCCAGGCTCTCCCATGCTTCTCTTCTCCAGCGAGCCTTGAGAGTTCGAGAATCGCATTTGAAAGTTCATCTTTAATTTGTGTCAAGAATTCGATTGCCAGCAACTCTGATTCTTTAGCAAGACGATGGATTCGGTCACGGTCATCGAAACGTTGCTGAACAGTGAGATTAATTTTCTTCTCGACAGATTGGTTTTGACGTGCGACTTCTTCCATATCGACGAGACGACCAAATGGGCTCATTGAGGTTTTTGCTTGATGAGTCGCTTCTTCGGCTCGACTGAGTCCCACCTTTGCTTTTTTGAAATCGGGTTGAATCTCGAGTGCTTTTCGGAATTGCAGAACTGCCTGACTGTGATTCTTCATCTCCAGTAAAACATTTCCGAGATTTGAATAGGCCTGGAACATATCAGGAGCCAATCGAATTGCTTCCTTATAGGCAGAGACAGCCATTGCCATTTGATTGAGACCGCGCTGCGCAATGCCGAGATTGTAATACGCTTCTGGACACCGCCTGTCTTTTGAAAGAGCCAGCCTCAGCGTCTTGGCTGCTTCCTGGAAGTCTTTCTTTTTATTTTGAACTGCTCCGACGTTGACAAGTGCTCCCGAATTCTTCGGATCGAGGATCGACACTCGTTGATAGAGTTGAATTGCGCGATCGTAGTCGCGAGTCAAGAAACATAAGCCTGCGAGTGTTTCATGTGCCGAAACGTGCCGAGAATCATGCTCAATTGCCTCTTCGAGACACTTCACCGCGGCAGCAACGTCTTTCTTTTTAAGACAGTCGTTTGCTTCTGCACAAAGTTCGTCGGGTGTCGGCATCATTTCTTCCCGGTTGCACTTGATTGGAAACCACCATGAGTGATCTTCGTATGACAAAGACTGAGCGGTGCTCCCATGTTGAAAGTCGGCTCTTTGCGTGACACGCTGACCGTTTCGCTACCGATCAATTCAAGATTGAAGCTGCATAAATATAACAATTATTATTGATGTGACGCAAAGCCAAATTGACCATCAGTGGAAAAACATCACTGTTTTGAGCATTCCGAGAACATCTTCGTCGATCGATATTAAGCTTGCACTAATCACTTGGTTCCGAAGAAGCGTGTGGTGGCTCGTCTCCATTGAGTTCCGAAAGTGCATTCTCAGCAGCACGTTGCTCGGCGATTTTTTTGCTCTCCCCCCAAGCTGGTGAATACGAATTTTCCCCGACAATGGCTTCGACCTGAAACGACTTAGAATGGTCTGGGCCTTTCTCATTCAAAACTCGATAGAACGGTGTTTCCCCAGTATGTTTTTGAACGCGCTGTTGAAAGATGCTTTTGTGGTTCACCCCGACGGAAGACTCTGCGACCCGGATGATATCGACATCAACAACTCGAACAATAAACTCCTTGGCAGGTTCGTATCCACCATCGAGGTAGATACCTCCAATGATTGCTTCGAATGCAGTTGCCAAGACCGAACCTGGTATGACTGCACTTTGGGTAATACCTTTCCCAAGGATCAGGAATTTGACGAGATTCATCTGCCTGACGAGACGGGCACAAGTGGCTCGACTGACGACGACTGACTTAATTCTGGTCAACTCTCCTTCAGACGCCTGTGGAAATCTTTCGTAGAGAGCTTCACACACGGCAGCACCCAGAATGGCGTCTCCCAAAAATTCCATTCGTTCATTGGATTCGAGACGAACACGCGCCGCTGATGCATGTGTGAGGCATCGAGTCAAAAGAACTGAATCAACAAATTGATACCCCAGTATGTTCTGGCATTCCAGAAGCTGGGCCTGATTCAGTTCGTCGGGGACAGCGGATTGAGACATCGGAACACTTTGAATGTAAACGACCAGATTTGAATTCGAGACGATATTTGCCGAAGAGCTGTTAGAAGGATCGGCATTCACATGGGAAGATCGACTCAACGAACAACTGACCACAACAAAGCGAATCGACACTGTTGGTCACCCAGAGGATTCGCGAAGTCATCATCATTGCGGAAGGATCATTTCTGATTTCCAATACTCTTTCAACTGTTCGACGAGCGCCACGAAACCTTCCAGATCGACAGGCTTCACAAGGAACCCCTGCACGTCGAGATCATCAAATTCGTGGATTCCTTCCTGGCCCATTTCCCCTGTCATGATGACGACCGCGATATTCCTGAGATGATCCGTCACTCTGAGTTGTTCGAGAATTTCTTTCCCGTTCCGCCGAGGCAAGTTGAGATCAAGAAGCACAAGATCAGGGCGTGGTGCCAACGCAAATCGCTGTTCTTGAAAAAGAAATTGACGGGCGTCTTCCCCATCGGTCATCCATGTCAGTCGGTGCTTAATCCCACTCCTGTTAAGCGCCCCAATCGCAAATTTTGCCGCCACCAGGCTGTCTTCAACAAGCAGTATTTCCATAGGACGCCCGATTGCTTCTTGAAACATTGTTCGCTCCTATTCTAAGTGTTGCAGGTCGAAGCCTCACTTGGGTTGGCAATAAAATCAATCCAGTTCTTCAAAGATTGCGTCCCATTCAGACTCCGAGGCCGGTGTCGGTTCAAACGCTTCGTCTTCCTGTACAGTTTGCACTTCTCTGGCATCGAAAGCGTCACAGCCGTCGAATTGATACTCCTGTAACAATTTATTGATTCGCATTTCAATTTTTGTCAGTTCGTCCCCTTGCTCCGGTTTGACGAATGTAAACGCGCGCCCATCACTGTCAGACGAGATTCGCCCTGTTCGTCCCACGCGATGGATGTAATCGTCGGAACCTTCTGGGAGGTCGTAGTTGACGATATGCGAAATGCCAGAAATATCGATCCCGCGACCGACGATATCAGTCGCAATTACTAATCGGACTCGCCCATCTCGAAGACGACGAATCACTTGCTCCCGTTTTCGCTGCTGAAGGTCACCATGAATTTCAGCAACGTCCGGAAGGCGCCTCTGAATTTTCGAATAGATTTCATGCGCTCCGCGCTTTGTACGACAGAACACGATCGCCTGAGAAGGACGTTCTTGGACCAGGAGCCTGATCAAGAGGTTGAATTTATTCTTTTGTTCGACGGTACAGTAGAACTGCTCAATCGTATCAACAACAACAGTGTCTTCAGAAAGGTCGACACGTTCCGGGTGATTCATAAAGCGATTCGCCAACAGTTGCACTTGCTCCGGTAAGGTCGCAGAGAGCAGCAGCGTTTGACGGTCCGAACTGCATGAACGAAGAATTCGCTCGATATCTTTTCGAAATCCAATATCAAGCATGCGATCCGCTTCGTCGAGCACAACAGTGCTGACGTGACTCAAATCAAGAACCTTTCGTTGGATCAAGTCGATGACTCGTCCGGGAGTCCCAACAACAACTTGTGGGTACCGCCCCAATGCCGCAATTTGTGGCCCAATCGGTCGACCACCGACGGTCAACACTGTGTCACAAGGAGAGCCACTCGCGAGCGAACGAAATTCTTGTTCGACCTGTTCGCTTAATTCACGCGTCGGA
>JAJDEL010000411.1 GCA_029259835.1 Planctomicrobium sp.
TAACGTGTGTCATGGGTGTGAACGATCACCTTTTAACGGCTGACGTCAAAACTGTTTCAAACGCCAGTTGTACAACAAATTGCCTTGCCCCAATCGCAATGGTTCTCGACAAGGAGTTCGGTGGATTACAGAAAGGCTTGATGACGACTTGCCATGCATACACGAATGACCAGAGATTGGCGGATCAAATTCACTCCGACATTCGCCGAGCACGTGCCGCTGCTGTGAACATCATCCCAACCTCGACCGGAGCGGCAAAAGCCGTCGGTCAGGTCTTGACTCATCTCGACGGCAAATTGACGGGGATTTCACTTCGAGTTCCCGTCCCGACCGGATCGGTCACCGACCTTGTTGCTGTTCTCGGTAAAGATGTCACCGAAAAAGATATCAATGCAGCCATGAAGGCCGCTGCAGAAGGCCCTCTCAAGGGGATTCTGGAATACACCGAAGATCCGATTGTTTCTTCCGATATTGTCGGAAATCCGCACAGTAGCATCTTTGATGCGAGTTGGACTCAGGTGATCGGTGGCAATCTGGTCAAAGTTTTAAGCTGGTACGACAACGAGTTTGGATACTCAAGCCGAACCGCAGATTTAATTGCGAAACTCGCGAGCCTGTAATCACTTACGTCAAACCTGAGAATTATTTCAGCCGTGACATTCCTTGCATGTCACGGCTGTCCTCTTTCACTTGAAACCTGCAAACGGAATTTTCACTAGACGCAATACGGTTTCTGAAGCAAAATTTCGATCACACGCGAGATATCGAAACTCCACTTGAGATCTTGAACCATCTCAAGTGTGGTAACGAAATCCGTTCCTTCAATCCTCAATCAAGATCACAACCCGACTTAACACGAGATCGGGAATGCTGGATTTTCAGATGAGTCGAGAACTTCGTCCAAACTGCCCGGCCATCGCACCGTCGATGCTGAAGTGCGACTTTGGCGATTTACAAACTGAAATCAATCAGCTTGAAGCAGCAGGTGCTTCACTGCTGCATCTTGATGTCATGGATGGTCAATTTGTTCCGAACCTTTCCTACGGACCAATGGTCATCGATCGAATTCGCGAACGGACCGATCTCATCCTCGATGCTCACTTGATGATCTCGGACCCTGAAAAGTATCTGGATGATTATCTTCGTGCCGGCTGTGATTGGATCACCGTCCATATCGAGGCTGTTCCGAAACCTGATCAATTACTGGAAAAAATTCGAGCCGCAGGTCGTTATGCCGGGATTGCGATCAACCCTGGCACTCCGGTCTCTGCCATTTCTGCACTCAATGGAAAAGTTGACCTCGTCCTGGTGATGAGCGTCGAACCCGGATTTGGTGGACAATCCTTCATTCCAGAAGCGGTTGAAAAAGTCATAGAAGTCCGCAAGGTGTTTAGTGCGGATACTCTCATTTCTATCGATGGTGGAATCGGACCCGTGACCATTCCGGAAGTCGCTAGTGATGTCAACATCTTCGTCGCAGGCAGTTCCATTTTTGATAAGCCTGACTACGAAACAGCAATTCGCGAGATGACCGAAATCGCTCGGTCAAACTCGTCTCCTCACAACTCATAGGTGTTCCATGGCCATCTTTTTAATCCGGCCTGGTGAAACTGATTACGACGTTCAAAATCGCCTGCAAGGTGCCATCAATCTTCCGTTAACGGAACGTGGCGTTTCCCAGGTCGATGATATCGTCAGCGAAGTTCAGTCTTCTGAACTCCAGCGGATCTATTCTAGCCCGACTGAACCGGCACTTTCCACGGCAAAACGGATTGCCAGCAGACTGGAACTCCCACTCAAAGTTCTCGACTCCCTGACAAACGTCGACCTCGGTCTCTGGCAGGGACTCTGTGTGAATGAAATCCGCTCGAAGCAGCCACGCGTCTTTAAGCAATGGAAAGAATCTCCCGATTCCGTTTGCCCGCCGCAAGGGGAAGAGTGTGAAGAAGTCTGCCAACGAGTCGCCGCTGCCCTGAAAAAAACACTCAAACGAAAGAAATCGTTCGCAATAATTGCCTCAGAACCGCTCGCCTCAATTATCGAATGTTACCTCCAGGGACGTGAACCTGACCTCTCCGGTTCGTTTTGCACTGACGGTCAATCGGCGAAATGCCAGCAAGTCGAAGTGACATCGTCTTCATCTTAGGGGACTTTTGAAGAGGTCTTTCCGGTTTGCCACACACTTGAAGTGTGTGGCAAATACGATCTGCCTTCAGTAAGACAAAACGGTCTGACAACACAATAGACTCGACAAGAACTCTCGAACTCTTCAAGATACCAAGCGTAAGACTTTTCCCAATGCAGATGATTTTCTGCTCACGCAATCGAATCCTTCGAAAATACTTGCGTCCATTCAACTATGAGTACAGGTTCCGAAACGGTGAGTTCTGAAACTGCCGATGGCTCCCCGCAACCACGAAAAAAACGCGGCGTTCCAGAAGGTCTCTGGTTGCGCTGTCCGTCATGTTCGGCGACAATATTCCGTAAGCAGGTTGAAAAGAACCTGCGAATGTGTCCCGAATGCAACCACCATTTCTACGTCCCTGCTCAAGTACGCATCGAGCAACTCTTTGACCAGGACAGTTTCGAAGAGTGGTACACCGAAATTACTTCTGTCGACCCTCTCGGTTTTGTGGACAAAAAACCATACAAGGATCGCCTGGCCGCTGAACAAAACAAAACCGGTCTGATGGAAGCCTGTATCGTCGGAAAAGGTTACATGCGCGGTCGACCACTCATTTTCGGATTGACCGATTCTGCATTCATCATGGGAAGTATGGGGTCTGTCGTTGGCGAAAAATTGACCCGCGCCATAGAAGAAGCAACACGGCAGAAACTTCCGATCATTATTGTCAGTGGCTCTGGAGGAGGCGCCCGTATGCACGAAGGGATTCTTTCCCTAATGCAAATGGGGAAAGTCTCAGCGGCACTCGGTCGGTATCACGATGCAGGCGGGCTGTACATCTCCATTCTTACCGACCCGACGATGGGTGGGGTCGCAGCCAGCTTTGCCTCGTTGGGTGATGTCGTCATCGCAGAACCCAAAGCACTCATCGGATTCGCAGGCCCCCGCGTCGTCAAGGCGACAGTCCACGCCGAACTGCCTGACGGTTTTCAAACCAGTGAATTCCTTCTCGAACATGGCTTCGTCGACAGAATCGTCGAACGTCCTAATCTACGCAGCGAAGTCGCCCGAATCATTGATTATTGTACTTAATTTCTTTGAAACGATTTACCTGACTGAAGGTGAACACGAATGGCGTTTCTGAAAAATCTGTTCAACAAGAAACCGAAAATCGATAAAGTTGAAGTCGACAAACGGTTTCAACTTCATAATCGTGTTGGTCAGGGGAGCATGTCCAAAGTCTGGAAGGCAACCGACCCACAAAATAACGATTTCGTCGCCGTAAAAGTCCTGGACAAGGCCAAACTGCTTAGGTTGCAACAGCGATTCGTAGGCATGACTAAACCGACCGAAGGAGAAATCGCTTTGGTCCTCCATCATCCGAATGTCGTGAAGACTCTCAGCTATGGTATCACGACAAACGACGAAGAATATATTGTCATGGAATTCATCGAGGGAGTCGGCATGAGCTACCTCGTGGAAACACAAAACGAGAGGATGAAAGAAAATTGTATCTGGTACTGCATCCAGATCGGTGAAGGCCTCAATTACCTCCACAACAACGAATGGATTCATCGCGATTTATGCCCGCGAAATATCCATGTCAGCAACGACGATGTTGTCAAAATCATTGACTTCGGTCTCATGGTTCCCAGCACACCGGAATTCCGCAAACCTGGGAATCGAACTGGAACAGCAAACTACATGGCACCGGAGCTGATTCTGCGTCAGCCAACGGACCAGCGTCTGGATATTTTCTCCTATGCAGTGACATGCTACGAAATGTACTCCGGTCAACTCCCGTGGCCAGCAGCAGAAACATTGGAAAGCGTCTTGCACCACATCAATCTTCCTCCGGAAGATATTCGCAAGCATGTTCCGGACATTGACGAACAAATTG
>JAJDEL010000412.1 GCA_029259835.1 Planctomicrobium sp.
ATCGAAGAGTTATTCCGCACGAGCGAACGGCTCTCGCGTTATCAGGACCGGACCCCAGATCGATACAAAACAGAACTCGAAATCTGGAAAATCGATTCACGCGTCCGCCTGATCGTTGCCCGATCTGTCAATGGGATGGAAGACGAAACCCGGACACAAGTCAAAGGACTCTTGCTCAGACGAAATCAACTTCGATACCGCCAACTCACAAGTGATCGTAAAAAACAACAAGACCGATTGAAGCGTCTCGACGAACAAATCTCGCAGTTAAAAACAGAAAGCGACACGATCGCCGAGCGTGATCTTGATCGTTTGATGCGCTCGGTTCGCAATCGCTCAAAGTCTCGCCAGAAACCTTCGACAACAAAGACGACTCCGGTCGCAACCAAGACTCCGAAAACAAAAAGCAAAAAGAAAACATCCCCAGAAAAATAATATTGACGTTCGAAGATTGAATCTCAGCAATCTTTTGAATAATTCAAATTAAGGTCTCTTTAATGCAATTTATCAAACTGACCCTATGTGCAATCGTCTTTGGCGCGTTTGCGATCTCGGCATCGTGTCAAACTCAGGCAGCAGATGTCATTGAGGATGTCCGGCAGCGGTTCCAGGCTGTTGGAGTAGATGAGGTGCCAGATTTCCAACAACACGTTGTCCCCTTGATGGGACGGGTTGGATGCAATGGCAGGGCGTGTCATGGATCGTTTCAGGGGCAGGGAGGATTACGTCTTTCGCTGTTTGGATACGATTTCAAAATGGACCACGATGGCCTCTCTGAGAGACTCGACACCGACGAGCCAGCCGAAAGTTACGCCCTTGAAAAAGCAACGATGGTCGAAGCTCACGAAGGTGGGAAGCGAATGGACATCGACAGTTGGGAATACAACATCTTCCTCCGTTGGATCGAAGGTGGAGCGAAACCAGTGGAGACTCCGCAGAAACTCGTCAATCTCAAAGTGACACCGAAAGAAGTCGTCTTCACTGCCAAAGAACAATCTCAACCACTCAAAGTCATCGCAGTTTGGGAGGATGGGACACAGGAAGACGTCACTCCTCTTTGCCGCTATTCCACGAACGATGACATGATCTGCTCAATTGACGAAGATGGGATCGTTTCTTCCGGTGAAGTCGGGGATGCACACGTAGTCGTTGCTTACGACGCCGCCATTGTCCCAGTCCCGATTTTGCGTCCTGTGTCGGATCAAACAGGTGACCAATATCCTCAAATTGCCAGTCGAACAGAGATCGATCAGCACGTGATCAGTAAGCTGAGAAAGCTGGGAATTGTACCGTCTGATGTTTGCACAGACGCTGAGTTTTTGCGTCGTGTCAGTCTCGATATCACTGGAACCTTGCCGACCGCAAATCAAGTCAGAGAATTTCTTGCAGACAGCTCACCGAAGAAACGTGAACAGAAGGTAAACGAACTCCTTGAAACCCCTGCTTATGCCGCCTGGTGGACCGTGCAACTTTGCGACTGGACCGGTTGCTCAGATCAGTTCTTGAACAATGTCAACCCCGCGAATCGACAACGTGGTAGCAAGGACTGGTACGACTGGATTTACAAACGGGTCGCAGATAATGTTCCTTACGACACACTTACGGAAGACATCGTCGTTGCCTCCAGCCGTGAAGATGGAGAATCGTACCGCGACTATAGCGAACGGATGAGCAGTTATGCCCACGACAAAGATGCTTCCTTCTCCGATCAAAAGGGGCTGATTTACTACTGGGGGCGAAGTAATTTCCGCCAGACTGAAGACCGAGCAATCGGTTTTGCGTACACCTTTATGGGAACTCGAATTCAATGTGCCCAGTGTCACAAGCATCCATTCGATGTCTGGACGCAAAACGATTTCCAGGAGTTCGAAAAGTTCTTCGCGCGGGTGAACTTCGCTCGAAACGGCTCAGAGAGAAATGTCTACAACGCCATGATTGAAGAGCTTGGCCTGAAAGGATTACGCGGCAACGAACAGAGAAGGGCCGTTGAAAAATTACTGAAACAGGGGAAAACAATTCCGTTCCCTGAACTGGTGATCAATAAGCCTCGCGTCAGTCCCGCTGCTCGAAAGAAACTGCAACAGGCAAAAGCAAAAGGCCGCAAGGTGAACATCCCTGCGAAGACAGCGAAGCTTTTGGGCGAGCAAGTTGTCGACGTCGATAACATTGCCGATCCACGAACGGCATTGATGGACTGGCTTCGTCAAAGTCCAACAAAGCTCTTCGCCAAGGCATTCGTGAATCGCGTTTGGGCGAATTACTTCAATCGGGGGATCGTCGAACCGACAGATAATCTTTCACTCGGTAACCCTCCTTGCAATCAAGAACTGCTCGATTATCTCGCTCAGGGATTCATGGACAGCGGCTACGACATGAAATGGGTCCACACACAAATTTGTCTTTCCGATACATATCAGCGTTCCTGGAGTCCAAACGAAACTAACAAGCAGGACGAGCGAAACTTCAGCCGTGCAGTTCCTCGCAGAATGCCTGCCGAACTTGTCATCGATGCTTTGGCGATGGCGACTGTGAATGATGAACGAGCAACGAACTTTACATCAGATCTCTCTGACCGAGCACTCCAGCGAACATCGCCTCCACGGAATGCAAACTCTGGTGCTGACTACGCCCTTTCTGTCTTCGGACGTTCGACACGTGAAAGCAATTGCGATTGCGACCGCTCTTCGGAGGCAAGCCTGTTGCAAACATTGTTCGTTCGTAATGATCAGGACACTTTGAAAATGCTCGATGCTCGCCAAAGCTGGCTGGCTCAATATTTCAAACAAAACAAAGCGAAAGACGCAGATCAACAACGCATCGAGCGGCAACGGGTTGCCGGAGAGAATCAATTCAAGACTTTGATGCGGCAATTGGTGAAAGCGAAGAGAGCGAAGAACAAAACTCAGATTAAAAATATTGAAAAGCGTATCGAGGCCACCGAAAAACGTCTTGATGCACTTCCGAAACCGAAAAAAGAAAAACTACTGGTTGACTTCAACCCAGAGAAAGTCATCGAAGAGGCTTATCTTCGGACTGTGAGTCGGTTCCCCACTGATAACGAGCGAGAAATCTCGCTTGCTTACATCCAAAACAGCAAAGACCCGAGTACCGGAATGAAAGACCTGCTTTGGGCTTTGATCAACACGAAAGAATTCATGGTCAACCATTAAAAAGAGTTGAAGGAGAAGTGGCAGGGAGAAATCTTCCAGTCCCATAAGGACAAATTCAACTTTAAGAAGCATTCAAACAATTCAAAAACAAAGGATACGAATCATGGCTCTACATAAAACTTGCGATGGAATGGCGCGACGAGACTTTCTCAAGGTCGGTGCTGTCGGGGCGTCTTCACTCAGTTTGGGGTCATTCCTGCAGATGAGTGAAGCAGGTGAAATCCAACAGGCGGCGAAAGCGAAGTCTGCGATTTTCATCAATCTCCCTGGGGGTCCATCTCACATGGATACCTTCGACTTAAAACCGAATGCGGCGGAGGAGTACCGTGGAGAGTTCAATCCGATTCAGACAAAAGTCCCCGGCATTGAAATTTCGGAACACTTGCCGAAACTCGCATCAGCAATGGATAAATTTGTCATCCTAAGAGGTGTCAGCCACACTTTGGCCGCTCACAGGCTTGGTTCGGAATACATCAATTCAGGCAATCGCCCGCTTCCCTCACTCGAATTTCCTGGGTATGGCGCCGTCGTGACGCGCCTCATGCCGGGGCAACCCGACTTGCCACCGTTCGTCTCGATTCCACGTTCTACTCAGGCTCCAGGTTACCTGGGAGTCAAGTATGCTCCGCTACACACGAACAGTACGCCAACCCCTGGTCGACCGTATTCGGTTCGCGGGATTACTCTGGGGAATGGCGTGACGATCTCTGATGTCGAAAATCGCCAGAACTTGTTGAACAATCTCGATACCGCATTCGCTGGCTTTGAAAAAGAGAGTCAACTGCTCGAAGGACTCGATAAGTTCTCGCAGCAGGCACATTCAATGATCACGTCGAAGCGCGCGAGAGATGCTTTTGATGTTAGCAAGGAAAACCCGCAGTTCGCGAGTCAGTTTGGCGAAGGAGCATTCGGGCAAAGTTGTCTGCTCGCCACTCGTCTGGTTGAATCCGGAGTTCGTTTCGTCACGGTCTCCACCGGTGGCTGGGATACTCACCGCGACAACTGGAATAAATTGAAGACATCGCTTTTGCCTAGCCTTGATGAAGGCCTTTCCGCACTGTTTCAAGGTTTGGAAGAGAAAGGGCTGCTCGAATCGACCGCTGTTTATGTCACTGGTGAATTCGGTCGTACGCCGAAGATTAACACCGAACGCGGTGGACGTGATCACTACCCACGCTGCATGTTCATGTTGATGGCTGGTGGAGGAATATCTGGGGGACGTGTTCTAGGAGAATCAGACGCCAACGCGACAGAACCTCTCAACGATAGATTTAGCCCAGACGATGTCGCTGCTTCGTTCTATCACAACCTCGGAATCGATCACACCAAGGAGTTCAACACGAACACTGGACGTCCAGTCATGATCGTCAGAGAAGGCGATGTGATC
>JAJDEL010000413.1 GCA_029259835.1 Planctomicrobium sp.
TACGCCCACTGGCACGGGATGTTCGAAGTTGCGGAACGGTTCTACATTCACCTCATCCCTCAAGCGAGAGAACTTGCTCACAAAGCTGAAGAGGCAGGCAATGTCGAAGAAGCCAAGGCTGTTCTGAAAGTCATCGACGACATTCTGGAACGACCAGAGCACGAATGGTACGAAAAAGCCAAGAAGCTCAACGCCGACGGCAAACTTTCTGTGTTACCCAACTCACCAAAGTTGGACGCCGTTGATGTCAAGCGGGATGCGACTGTCGACGCATCCGCTGGAAAAGTCGAAACTGAAAAAGATTAAGATTGACGATCAAGATCCTCAATCAGATTCTACGTGTCCCACCTCTCGTGCGATGTGGGGCATCGGTCTAGATTTTTTTTGTGTCGCTACGCAGAGAGACTGCGTTTACAAAGAGCTGCTCGTCGCTGCATAGTGCCGCGTAATGAAGTCGTTTTGAATCCAGAACAACTTGTTGTAGGCACGGAGAGTTTTCTGGGTGGCTTCAGGATCAAGAGGCGAATCCAGTAATGCCTCGAAAAGAATGTCAGTCAGTAGGCCCATCAGAGCATTCATCTGCACCAGCGGGACATCGATCTCCTTGCTACCAGCTTTCAGAGTGTGCATCTTGCCGACCATGTCGAGGTATTGCACCATCTTGGCGTCGTAGGATCGACCGATCAATGCGAGGAAATAGCGGTTGAGATGATCCTTGCGAAAACGAATCTGCGGATGGTCTGCGTCCAACGCCGCCAGATCAACTGGCGCTTCACCATCAAAACCAGCCTGTTTCGGAACGAAGTGGCGTGCCGTTGCGTCAAAGCTCAATAGCTTCGTGTAAGTTTGTTCGACGAGACTGCCGATCTTCGGTCCCAGATGTGGAGCACTCGCTTGAATGAACCGTACATCCTCGGGGCCAAACCCGATAAACTCGGCGAGGTATTCGTAACGGTACTGTGAGTCGGTTTCGAGCTTGGATTCATCGATCTGCTGCATGATAAAGTGATTTCGGCGATGAAGGATTTTGGAATAAAAAAACGGCAGGCTGAATGATAATCAACCTGCCGCTGTCATGCGCGTTGAATCAGGCCAATTGAACCAACTCCGCTGGCGGTTCGGCTTCGATCAGTTTCAAGTCAAATTTCTCCTGAAGTATCTTGAAGACATTCGGAGAAACAAACGCCGGTGGAACGGGTCCGAGGCGAATTCCTTTGACGTCCAATGCAAACAGGCTGAGCAACACTGCGACGGCTTTTTGTTCGAACCAGGAGAGAACGATCTCAAGCGGTAACTCGTTCACGCCGCAATCGAATGCGTTGGAAAGTGCCAGTGCGACCTGCACTGCTCCGTACGCATCGTTGCACTGCCCCATATCGAGAAAGCGTGGGAGTCCAGCGACAGTACCGTAATCTTTGTCGCGAATTCGGTATTTGCCGCAACCGAGAGTCAGAATGACAGACTCATCCGGTGTCGCTTCAGCCAGTTGCGTGTAGTAGTTGCGACCTGCTTCGGCACCATCACAGCCACCGATTAGGTAGAAGCGTTGGATTTCTCCGGATTTCACTGCATCAACAATTTTACCCGCGAGGCCGATGATGACACTGTGGTGGAATCCAATCGTCGATTCCTTCACGATGTTTTCCGGAAGAGGTGGCAACTGCTTCGCCATTTCTATCACGGCAGAAAAGTCGTTATCCAGAATTCGGTTTCCGTTCGGAACTGCTGTGGCGCGTGTGGTGAAGAGTCGCTCAGAGTATGTGTCCGAAGGAATCAAAACACAGTTTGTCGTGCCAATGATTGGACCAGAAAATGCCGGGAACTCCCACTGCTGATTTTGCCAAGGGCCACCATAGTGACCAGCAAAATGCGGGTACTTCTTCAGTTCTGGATAACTGAGGGCTGGCATCATTTCGCCATGCGTGTAGACATTCACGCCCTGCCCTGCGGATTGTTCAAGCAGATCCGCCAGGTCAAGCAAATCGTGACCGGTCACAAGAATCCCAGGGCCGGCCTTAGTTCCTTCCTGAATGACAGTCGGTTCTGGCTTGCCGAACCGTTCCGTGTGACCTTCGTCGAGCATTTCCATCACACGAATGTTCTGCCGACCACATTCAATGACCAATTCGAGCAGGCTTTCGAGGTCGAAATTGACATTCGTGACCGTCGCAAACAATGCCTCTTCAATGAACGCACTGACGTTTTCATCGGTCTTACCGAGTCGGCGGGCGTGGTGCGCGTAAGCTGCCATCCCTTTCAGACCATAGAGCAAGATCTCCTGAAGAGACTGCATGTCCTCATCTTTGCCGCATACTCCGACGTCCGTACAGCCGGTTCCATTCTGCGTCTGTTCACACTGGTTGCAAAACATCGGATCTCCCTAGGTTGAAAAAGAGGGTTGGTGAAAACGAAGGCTTAATAGGATAATTGGATATTTATGTCCATTTTAGGGTGGGCGGAGTAATAGGCCAGAGAGAAGTGGGATATTTTCGTTAATGAGAATGAGTAGAGATCAGCCAGGAAAAGCTGGAGTGAAGTGGTCCGCTGGTTTCAGTTGAATAGAACCACAAATGGACACGATTCAACATGAATTTCAAGATTAGCGTTCGTCTCTTTTCTCTCAGCGCCGTGGTGAATTCATGAATTCATGAATTCATTTCTCACTCAGGAAAAATCGACGATGAGCCAGCAAAGTCAAACGCGGTAATCTTCTCGCACCGGTTGAAAAGCGTCCATGATGCGGCATTCGGTAATCGCTTTCCCCCAGTGTTTCGCATTGCCTGGGATCACAGCAACGGTCCCAGCGGTAAGAAGGCGAGTGTCGCCCTCGACGGAGATTTCAAACTCCCCTTCAAAGGTGTGTGCGACTTGTTCGTGAGGGTGAGAATGTTCCGGCAGAACGGCACCAGCTTCAATGCGCCAATAAACGAAAGTCATCGTCGCCGAATGGACCAGCCGCCCGTGAAAGCCAGGGATCAGTTCATGTTCTTTGAGTTCGCTCAGCTGAGAAAAATCCATCATTGAAACTCTGGTTGAAACTAAGGTGCATCGCGACTCATCGTGCAAAGAGATAGGCTCTTAACTCGTTCGTCCCAACATGCGGTTAAGCGAATCGGATGTTTGATAAATCAACGCTTCGGGGTAATGCAGCCAGGGGTGAAAGTATTCAAACGTCAGATAGCCATCGTAGCCGTTTTGGTCGAACGCATCGACAACGGCAGGCCAGTCGGTCGTGCCGTCGAGTAATGGACGGAATGTTTCGAGAGAAAAATCGGTTCCTTTCTTTGTGAATTCCTTGAGGTGAACATTTCGAATTCGCTTGCCGAGATACGCGATCCAGTGCTCCGGGTATTGAAACATCATGATGTTGCCGGTGTCGAAATGGACGTTGACGAATTCATTGTCAAAGTGGTCGACAAAGTCCGCCATCTCCATCGGTGTCATTAAGTAGCCATTAAAGAAAATGTTTTCGATGTTCAGGCTGATGCCAAGCTTCTCCGCGGTCGGAAGTAATTTTGTGACAGCGGCGATTGCTCGTTCATGGCAAAGATCATTTGCAACCGGCGGATAATCATCTCGCCAGGGAATATGCACAGAGCCTGGAACGACAAGCAGATTCTTTGTGCCGAGTTCGTGTGCGGCGTGCGTCATTTTCGTTGCGAGTTCTATGCCACGAGCACTACGCGCGGGATCGTTTGCCGTGAGTGGGTAAGGCCAAAACAAGAACGAGCACAGGCCGCTGATTTCGATACCGATCTCATCTGCCATCCGACGAATCGCAGCAAATTCTTTTGGCCCGGCTTTCGGGGAAAGATCACTTTCGAGGTCATAGTTGAGTTCAATTCCATCAAATCCAGCATCTTTCGCAAGTTGCAGGCATTCCCTGAGTGACATTCGATCTGGATATGGAAAAGCCCACAGATTGATCGACTTCTTCATGCCGTACTTCTTCGGCGACGACTTCCGCGAGTCGTCGGCAGGTGCTGTTTCTTCGGCATCACCTGACTGCGGCAACACAGTCGTCGCTGCCGCCGCCATCGTTGCCAGCATCGCTTGTCGGCGAGAGACACTCGTCGAATTCTGAAAAGGATAAGGTCCACTCATGCCGTTCTCCGTCGTCCACAATTCAAATATTAGAAGACGAAATCGTAGCAAACACTCTGGAGCCATGCACCTGCTGAGGAATTATACAGCAGGTCGAATCTGGGCATTCTTAAACGCATGTGACATTGCGGCAAAGCACTGCTTGACCGTCTCTTCGGAATCATACCCTGGTTGTCTCCAGACTTGGCTGCTGACTTCGACGCAAACATCACCGCGGTAACCACCGGCATGGAACTGTTTCAGAAGCGAGATATAGTTGATTGTGTCAACAACGCCGGGAGATTTGAAGACAACTTTTCCATCGATTTGAACAGCGTCTTTGACTGCGATGTGAGCGGTGTATGGGAGACTCTCTTTGATTGTTGCACTCATCGGCATGTCACGGTAGATAAAGTGACTGTAGTCATAGCACATCCGCAGCCATGGGGTGTTGCCGAGTTGCTGGATCAGCCAGATCGCATCTGCTGGCCGTGACATCGCATGACCGCGATGCGGCTTGATTGCTAAGACAACTTTGGCGTCTGTGGCAATTTTCGCCCAGGCACTGAGTCGTTCCAAGCACAGGTCTTTCTCTTTGTTCCAATTCTTGCCACCGAGAACAGTTTGGATGAGCGGTTTCTGCGGAGCAAATCGGTTCGCAAAGTCGCACGCCTGTTTCAATCTCTCGGTACTCGTTTCGTAGTCCTTCTTCGAGGAAAGTGGTCGCAAGTTTTCCATCAACGATGTGAGCTTCAATCCAGTCGAATCGAGACGGTTGGCAATTTCCATTTGATCCTTCGCAGTGGGCAACCCGCGCGGTGGAAAGACGCAGAGTTCAACGCTGTCGTAGCCTGTCTCAGCAAGAAGCGAAATAGCTTCAAGAGGTGTTCTCTCCGGGAGTGCGTAACTGCTGAAACCGAGAGTGATTCCTGACTTGGATTCGTTCGCAGCGAAAAGTGAGTTCGAGAGCAAAGAGCCTGCAAGGATCGCCCCGGTTTGCGAAACAAACTGTCGTCGGGAAAAATCGGTCGTCATCTTAGATTTCCATTCTTTAATGAAGAGATCAATTCGTACATCTTCGTCGTTGCATTCCATTTCAACTGGCAGGTCTGTTTTTGTTCCGTGAAACTGATTGACAGTCGCTGTTTGCCATGCTGAATCAAGAGTGTGTTCGTCTGATGTGGTGCGGCGAGGAGGAGACGGTTCGTGATTTTCATGTCAGCCAGCTTGGAAGCGACAGGGATCTCGAAATAAATCCAGGCGTCTTTGCTGTTCACTTCAAATCCGACTGGCTTCAAATCCGTCTTCTTGCCATTCAGATCAACTTCGAAGACATTGTTGAGATAATTGAAGACGACATCGGGCTTTTTCAGTTCTTCAAGAATGATCAGTCGCTTCGTGCGGCGGCGAAGTTCTTGTTCGAGGTCGTTGGGATCAACTTTCCAGGCGACTTCATAGCATCTGGTCTTTTCATTCCAATCCATTTCTGCCGCACTGGAATGAAACGGATGCGCCTGCGCGGGCGTGGCGAGCAGACCGCTGGCAATGAAGATTATGACTGTCATTGAAATCAAGTGACGCGACATCATTTCTTCTCCTCTTTTTTGTCTTCTTCTTCGTCTTTACTCTTGGCGTTTTGCATTGCGTTTTTGCTCTTCTTTTCTTTGAAGAGTTTAAATCGCGATTTAACAATTTTCCTGGGCCAGTTGTTGTTCTCAACGTTCGTATCGGCCGTTTCCAGATGCGGATCGACCGTGACCGACTCGATTGTTTTTTCGGTGATGAACAACTTGGAAACTTTTTGGTTATTCCGCCGCCAGATTTCTGCCGGAATACGCAACTCTTGTGTTGTTTCGTCTTCGAACTTGAATTCCAGAAGTATCGGCATCACCAGTCCGCCAATGTTCTCGAAATCGAAGACGTAAAAGTTGCGTTTCTCTTCGAGAAGTTTCTTTTCGTCTTTCTCAAGGGATTTCAGGAATCGTTGGTAGGCTTTGCGGTCGCTTTCAGTAATGTTGAGTTTGTCGAAGTCGTTGTAGAAGTCTTTCAGTTCCGGGAATCTGTCAGCACGTTTCGGAAGTTCCTTGTTCCGTTGTTCTGAAAGAGTCTTCGGTTTTTCGTCGCGTTCTTTCTTCTTGATCGGCTTTTCAACTTCTGGATCAGGTGATTCGAGAGTCGACAAGCGAATTTGATTGATCGAGATGTCGACATGGTTTGTTGTGTAAAACCACCCTCGCCAAAACCAGTCGAGATCGACGCCAGAGGCGTCTTCCATTGTTCGAAAGAAGTCCGATGGAGTTGGACGCTTGAACTTCCAACGCAGTGCGTATTCTTTGAACGCAAAATCGAAGAGTTCACGTCCGAGGATCGTTTCCCGAAGAATGTTGAGCGCCGTCGCCGGTTTTGCATAGGCGTTGTTCCCAAACTGCAAGATCGATTCCGAGTTCGTCATGATCGGCACCTGTTGAGAGCTTCGCATGTACGGAACAATCAGTTTCGGCTCGCCACGTTTCGATGGGTATTCGTCTTCCCATTCCTGTTCGGCAAGATATTGCAAAAAAGTGTTCAGCCCTTCATCCATCCATGTCCATTGTCTCTCATCACTGTTGACGATCATCGGGAAGTAGTTGTGCCCCACTTCATGAATCACAACTGAGATCAGCCCGTACTTCGTTCGGTCTGAATAGGTCTTGTCCTTCTCCGGACGAGGTCCATTGAAGCAAATCATCGGGTACTCCATCCCGTACACTGGACCATTCACAGAGATCGCGACCGGATAAGGGTAATCAAATGTGTAGCGTGAATAGACATCCAGTGTATGAATGATCGAATGTGTGGAATACTTGCTCCAGAGCGGCTCTGCTTCCTTTGGGTAATACGACATCGCCCAAACGGATTGGTCACCAACGGTGTGCTGTTGTGCATCCCAGATGAATTTACGAGATGACGCAAACGCCACGTCACGAACGCTGTCCGCTTTGAAAATCCATGTCTTCCTGCCGGACGGTTTTGAAGCTTCGTTCTTCTCAGCTTCTTCCGGCGTGACAATGACGACCGGAGTCTTCGCTGTTTTTGCTGTTTCTAGACG
>JAJDEL010000414.1 GCA_029259835.1 Planctomicrobium sp.
TGGCGCTCACCGAAGCTGAACTGCCGACTCTTGCCCGCGTCGGTCTAGGCACAGGAACCCTGTTTGGCTTGACCTGGTTTACTTCGTTGGTTGTCATGCTACGCAAAGGTGAAATGGACATGCGAAAAGACCCGCGACGTATCGCGCAAATGGTCTGGGTCTTCACACTGCTGATGACGATCTTCTTCCTTGCAGTAGCGATGACCTCGTCTGATCCAATCAAAGGACTACTGATGGTCGGGCAGGCACTCGTGTTTCTGATTTCCGCAGCGGTTTACTGGTTGAACTTCCGAATCGAAGAAGCAGAACTCAATCTCAAAGAGCGACTCCTCCGTCTGGAACTGCAACTCGCTGAGTCATGTTCGGAAAAGTAAAACGCTTTACGATTGAAACTGCGGTCACTTTTTCGCTCCAAGGTTTCGTATCATTCTTTCCGTAACCCTGAGAATCGTTAATCGTTGTCATTCTTGTTCTGGAAATTGTGACCGGGCTGACCGGCAGTAATTGCAGGTTGGGTTTCTTTTTGTTGACTGGTGCTTTGGGAGCAGCAGTCATTTTTTCACCGACCGTTGTAATCGATTGTACGGAATGTGCGGGCTATCTTTCGAAACAGTGGAATCACTGGGGTTTACGTTCTTCCTACTGATCTTGGTAGCGGTTTTGTAAGCGAACTCGAAGTGAAACTACACGGATTAGCGTGAGTTTCACGCCGGAGTGCTTCGTCATCATTGTCGTTGCAATACGGAACCGATCTCTCGATGTGACTATCCGCACTTTGTGCTCAATATGTTTGATCGGGAACGAATAACAATGAAACGCTTTATCTTCTGCATGGCGGCTGCTGTGCTTATCGTTGGCGGAAATTCTGCCATGGCTCAATCATCAGGTCGATGGAACTCGTATTTAGATTTCGAAGTACGTGGTGGGGATCGTGAGGAACGTTCGCAGTCGCGGACTTTCATCCCGATTTTTCAGGATGACAGTAGCATGCTCTTCGGTGACATCCGTATGATGTACATCGAAGGCGGCGCCTGGGAAGGGAACTTCGGTCTTGGTCATCGGCAGATTCTTTCCAGCCAAAGAGTTCTTGGCATTTACGGCTTTTATGATGTCCGGGACACAACCGACAACAACACATTCCATCAGGGAAGTGTCGGTGCCGAATTGTTGGACATCAACTGGGGACTTCGTGCCAACGCTTACCTGCCGGATACATCCGCTCAACTTGCAAATGGCGGAAATGCATTCCTTCAAGGGAATCAAATCCTCGTCCAGGGAAACCACGAGCGTGCCTACTACGGGATGGATGTTGAAGCCGAACACATTTTGTGGCGCGATGATTGCACCGGCGATATGGAAGTCTGGGCCGCTGGTGGATACTTCCACTTTGATAACAGCGCGACCAACTTTCGGCACATCTCCGGTCCTCGTGCTCGTGTTGAAGCACGTTTGTACGACCTGCCAGTTCTTGGAAACGATTCACGAATCGTCGCCAGTGGGCAATACGAATACGACGACGTTCGCGGTTCTGTGAGTCAAGGATTCCTGAGCGTGCGAATTCCACTCGGATGTGGTGGAAACTGCCGTCCGAAGATGAACCTGCTGGATCGCCGAATGGTGACTCCAATTATGCGTGACATCGATATCGTGACCAACATCGCAGCAGGTGGACCAACCGAACTTGGTATGAACGCAAAAACCGGCGTTCTGCTTGACGACGTGGTCACACTGACCGCTCTGGATGACATCCTTGGAGATGTTGCCGGTGGACCAGATGAACGCGTCTTCATTCTCGATGGAGTTGATGGCTCAGAAGACATCATGGACACTATTGTCCTCAACGATGGTCAAATCCTCATCGGTGGCGGCGGCAGAATGAATGTCGTCGGAACAATGACAGGTCTGCCAGCTGTCTTCACCGCTTCTGGTGATGCGTTCACGATCAATCAAATGGATGGTGGTGACAACGTCATCAACCTTGCCGAAGACAACGGGATCTACGGATTAACGCTCGATGGCGGTAGTGACTCAATCTTCGGTTTCAACCCTGGAACGTTCGAAATCGCTGGCAACACATTAATGAACGCTAGCAGCGATTTAATCGACATCAACGGAGATTCTTTAACGGTCATCGGTTGCATCCTCAACAATACCTTCCTTTCAAATGGTGATGAAGCGATTGAAATTGATGCCTCTGATGGTGCAGATTTTGATGTGGACATCATTGGAAACTCATTCCAAATGACCGATAGCGACGCGATCATTATCGATGTTGAAGATGATTCGACTTTCGTTGTGGACATTCGCCACAACAGATTTTTCGGTCAAGGCAACGATGGAATCGAGTTTGAAGTCGACGACAACGCGATGGTGACAGCGAAAATTCAGCATAACATCTTCGACGATGTCAACGATGAAGCCATTGAAATTGATGCAAATGACAGCACTGTTCTGGACTTCAAGATCACCGGCAACACATTCCTCGGACGAGACAACACCGAGAAAGGGGTCGACATCGATCTTGACGACGATGCAAGTCTCACTGTTCTCATCAATAACAACATCTTCGATGATATCGACGATGATGCCATTGATATTGACTTAGATGATGATTCCTTTATCGATGCAAAAATTAACAGGAACACCTTCCTTGGACGCGGAAACACGGGTGACGGAATTGAGATCGATCTTGATGACGATGCGGTCGCTGTCTTCTTCGTGAAGCACAACGTTTTCGATGACATCAACGACGATGCATTCGAAATCGATGCAGACGACGATGCAGACGTGGACCTCATCTTCAGTGGAAACAGAATCCTGGGACGTGAAAACACTTCAGACGGAATCGACATTCACTTGGACGATGACGCTGATTTGATTGCCGATATCTCGAACAACTTCCTCAGAAATCTCACTTCTGACGGAATTGACATCATCGGACATGACGACAGTGATCTCGATGTCATGATTACTCAGAACAAGTTCCGTGGTATCAGTGATGACAACATCGAGATCGACGCAAATGGCGATTTTGATGCCATTATTCTCGACAACAACATTCGTGGCGGAGAATTCGGAATTAACATCGACAATGATGACGGCGGGAACTTCCTGACGATTGGTGGCAATAAGATCCGCAAAGTCACGGATACCGGAATCCTGATTGACTCCGATGGCAGCTTGTTCCTGGACGACAACGGCCAGAACAACAAGGTTCGTACGCGAGCCGGTGGAGACATCTTCAACATCGACGATGATGGAGACGTGATCGGAACAATCGAGATCAACAACGTTGATCGAGTCTTCCCGTAACCAACCGTTAGATTCTCTAAAGCAAATAGCCCGCAGTGGAAACACTGCGGGCTATTTTTGTGTTGTGAGTCAGGAAATTTGAGTCAATTCTGGTTCAATACCCGACGGCGGCAGTGTCGGGGCGGCGGTGGTCGACTCCGCCTTCCAGGACATTACGTTCACGGTCCACAACGATGATGTGAGCGGAACCTTGACGGTCGATTTCTCTAAGAGTGTGCTTGTATCCCTTTAAGAGTTGCAGTGTGTCAGGCGAGAATCGTTGTCCTTCGTATTGGATACGGTCAGGGAACCATTGGTGATGGAATCTGCCAGCGTCGACGGCTTCTTGCGCATTCATCCGGTGATCGACAACGTTCACAATCGTTTGCAGTACGGTGTTGATAATCGTCCGTCCCCCAGGGCTGCCGGTTGCCATGACCAGTTTTCCATCCTTCGCAACGATTGTTGGAGTCATACTGGAAAGCATCCGTTTGCCTGGTTGCGTGAGATTCGGGTGTGTTCCAATCAGACCAGCTTCTGTCGTCAAACCAGGTGCAGGATTGAAATCTCCCATTTCATTATTGAGCAGAAATCCGGCGCCCGTGACAACAATTCCGGAGCCATAACTGTTCTCCAGCGTATAGGTCAGTGAGACTGCATTGCGCTCGGCATCAACGACGGAGAGGTGAGTTGTCTCATCGCTTTCATGTGGCCACTCGAAACCTTTCAGAGATGATGGAGTTGCCTTCTCCGAAACAATACTTTCCCGCAGTTCGAGGGCGTAACCTTGCGATGTCAACCTGGCTATCGGCATCTCCGGGTTGGCTTCGGGGTCACCGAGGTGCAACGCGCGGTTGCGATAGGCGCGGCGCATTGACTCTGCCATCAGGTGCATTGTTTCAGCTGAACCGAACTGACTTTGACGCAGGTCATAGCCTTCGAGAATGTTCAACATCTGCACAAGTGTAACGCCTCCCGAACTTGGCGGCGGCATGGAGATGATGTCATACCCGCGATAGCTGCCGATGATCGGTTTTCGCTGAACGGCACTGTAATTTGCAAGATCGTCTCTCGTGATGATCCCACCGTTCGCCGCCATTTCCGCGACGATTAGCTCAGCAGTCTTCCCCTGATAGAACCCTGCCGGACCTGACTCGGCAATTCGAGTGAGAGTTGCTGCCAGATCCGTTTGCTTAAGGCTCTCTCCTGGCTGGTAAGGCTTACCAGCATTCGTGAACTGAGCCATCGTTGCTGCATAAGGTTGAAATCGTTTCAGCCTGCTTTGGAGATCACGCGCCAGACCGTGCGAGACTGGAAAGCCGTCGCGGGCAAGATCGATTGCTGGTTGAACAAGTCTCGCCCACGGAAGCTTTCCATTCTGCTTCCACGCAAGGTGCAGCCCGGCGACCGTTCCAGGCACACCAACAGCAAGGTGGCTGTAGTGGTGTTTCTGTTTGTCGTACTTCCCATTTTTATCAAGCCACATTTTCTCATGCGCCGCCGCCGGAGCTTTCTCTCGAAAATCATATGCGACCGGTGATCCGGTGCTTGGTCGATAAATCAGAAAACCACCACCACCAATGTTGCCAGCCGAAGGGTGCGTGACGGCAAGCACGAACGCAGTCGTCACAGCAGCATCGACCGCAGTTCCACCTTCCTGAAGAATTTTCACTCCCGCTTGTGAGGCGTACCCGCTTTGCGAAACGACCATTCCATGTGTCGCGTACGCAGGCGTGGTGCCTGCGTATGTCTGGGGAGCGAGAGCGGAGAGCGTAATCAAGAAAGCTTGAAGCGTGTGAATCCATTGAACTCGAATAGTCGAAATTCTCTCTGACATCTCTTGCCTCGTCATCACAATATTGACTGTGTGAAATGCTGGGGCGAGACCCAGCGTTCTGCATTGCACAGACAGGAATGTCCGTGCCACCTTGGTTAAGTTTCCGCTAGAAGTCGTTTCGCATTCCCATTGAAGATGGCGTTGCTACGGAAGCTTCCAAGTTCGGATTCCTGCATCTTCAGTAGTGCTGATTCGATATAGAAGAATGGAAAGTACGAGCCGAACAAAAGCGTTTCGACCGGAATGAGTTTGAGAGCGTTTTCAACTCCGCCGACAGCTTCGAGCATGGATATTTCAAAGGAGACATTGCCAGTCTTTGCGAGTTCGATGAGTCTGTCTTTTGGCAGACCCTTCATTCCATTTATGATGAGGATCTTTGATTTTGGGTGTTGCTCCACCAGTTCTTTCAAAGGTGTGGCATCAACCATTTCGACTTGCATTAAAGGATGGTGAACGCGTTCGTCTTCCATTTTCAATGCGATTTGAACAATGAAATTCTTCTCGACGGCCAGTCCGAGGAGTTCTGCGAAGACTGGATCGTCGAGTTTGTAACCATGGTAGTTCGGGTTCAGGCGGATGATTTGCATCCCGTGGTCGTCTTGACAGCGCTGCATATCATCTTTCCACGCCGGGAGCATTGGATTGATCGAACCGACTGGAATCAGCAAGCCATCCCCAAAGGTTTGGCAGTCTTCGACAGTTCGCCGATTGACCGAGGCAAGATCTTTGTGCAGCACTCCATCAAAACTTCCTGCCCAGGCACTCGTGATGCCTGAGGCTCTCAACTTGCGGACGAGTTGAGCTGGGTCGTCATGTGGAAGCCTCCGAAACGGCCATCGCGACAGATTGACATTCACATCGGTGATCAAAGCTGAATCTCCTTTGCTTTGAGGATGGGAGTCATCATGTTCTTTAAGTTCTGTCCTAGAATCAGGTGCTTCGCGGCTTCCGGGATATCGGCTCCGAACACTTTTGCAAGTTGCGAACTAAAACTTCTGCCGCCGATATCGCTCCCGTAGAGAATACGTTCAGCACCAAGTTCGCGAACTGCCATTTCCACGAAACCGGCAGTTGGATCGGACCCTCCGATGCCGATTGAGACGTTGGGATGATTTTGAATCGCGCGGATTCCGCGTTCCCAGTCACCGCCTGTGTGACCGCAGATCAGCGGAACATCGGGGTGACGGCTGGCGAGTTTTGCGAGATCTTCGGGAGTTGATTCGGTCTCGCGGTTTCCACTCACCTTGAGCCAGGTATGTTGGTAGATCACGCCTTTCAATTCTGCAGTTCTTTTGATGATTGCGTCGATTTCTTCATCGCGGCAACGCCGTGAGACCCAAAGCTTGATTCCAACAAGCGGTCCGTTTGCGATGCACCGCTCAATTTCTTCCAGGGATTCTTTAACGTACATCGGGTTCAGGTAAGCGAAACCGAACGCGCGGTCTTGCCAGTGCGTCAGGGCTTGAATGACTTGATCGTTTTGTCGACGAAATTCATCGGGGTCAGGATTCGTAGACCAGGGCCAGCCCATAAAAAAGACCAAACGGTCGACGTTCATCCTATCGGCGTAGACCATCAACTGTGCGATACGTTCGTCGACAGTCTTGCCATCAACACCTGAAAAGTGACAGTGCAGATCCCAGATTTCGGCGTTCGATATGCGAATCATGGAGTTTCAATGATTGGGAAAAGGCCAGTGATTTCTGCACGTTACAAAAATGAGTACACAATGATCTGAAGGATCAACGCGATTGATGCTCCGAGTTTGAGGTTTTCATCCCAGCGTTTGGCTCCGCCGGGCGGGGTTGTTTCACTCTTTGGTAAACGCAGAACCCAGATCAGCAGTGCGACGAGTGATCCAACGAACAGAACGCGAACACCTGACAACGGAATAGCCATCAACGCTTCGCGAACTGTTTGACCTATGTGATGCAAAGGACTCATACGGCGGCACCTTTCACGGCGTTCTCAAATTCATTCGTCCGTTTTGCCCGGTGGTAAACGTATTTCAGTTTTTCCTCGCTATCCGCTGGCGTGACAAAACTGATAATGACAATCAATGTGGCTGTCACCAGGAATGCCCAAACCGAGAAGTACAGGAAGGGTTCCTCCACACGGAAGAGTGGTTCCCAACCGATGAGAGTGTAGATGACTTCTTGATTCAATGTGTAGAGCGAAATCGACGTTGCGATGCCGCAGAGCAGTGCAATGAACGCCGCCGTGCCTGTCGCTCGCTTCCAGAGGAACCCAAACAGCAGTACCGCAAACGCAGGCCCCTGAAAGAATGCCATTAAGGTTTGGAAGATTGCGTAGACTCCGGACTTTTCGTTCATCAGCGTCAGCAGAAATGCGAAGATGACCGCCCACACGACTAACGCCATAGTCGTCACACGACCGACCGTGAGGAGGCGTTCTTCTGAGACATCTTTGTCGATAAATCGTTTGTAGAAATCGTTCGAAACAATCGTCGCTGCCGAGTTCAGGTAGGAATCGACGCTAGACATTAGCGCTGCCAGGAACGCCGCGACAAACAGTCCACGTATCCCCACGGGAAGCAACTTGTTCACGAGGGCAGGGATTGCGACATCGCCGCTTTCCAAATCGGGCAGAAGAGCGAGCGCAATCAGACCTGGAACGGCAACGATGATCGGGATGATGTTTTTCAGAACCGCTCCCCAGATGTAGGACGCCTTCGCTTCGAAGTCGCTTTTCGCCCCGAGGGATCGTTGGACGATTGCCTGATTTCCGATCCAGTAAGCTGGACTCAGAATGAGTGCCAGGCCGAAGAAGATTCCTGGCCAGGGGAACGGCGACTTTGTATCAGCAGGGAGAATGAGAGAGGTATGCTCAAGCGGGCGGTCGCTGTTGGCCTTACTGTTGGTTTCGCTGGAGACTTCATTCGGTGGGGATTCGGCCTTGGCAACTTCAACTGCGGCGGCAGTTTGTCGGGCTTCTGCTTCGGCAAGACGAGCCTTGAGTTCATCGATCCCGCCAACTTCCATGATCCCCAGCACCAGCACTAGGAGGCAACCTGCGATCATGACAGTGCACTGGATCATGTCCGTGTAAACCACAGCGGCTAAACCACCTACGCAGGTGTAGACCCCGACGAGAACGGCGGTCACCAAAATGCAAACAGGTTGATTCCAGCCGAAAACTTCCGACATCATCTTCGCCGAGGCAAGCAGCATGATTCCGAGGTTGCAGGCCATAAACAGCAGCCAGCAAACCGCCATCACTGTGCGAACTCCGGCGTTGTATCTGCGCTCCAGGTACTCCGGGATCGTGTAAACACCGGTCCGGTAAAAGAATGGGATGAAGATGAATGCTCCGACGATCATCGCCGGGATACAGCCGATCCATTCGAAATTCGCGACTGCCAACCCATGCGAATAAGCCGCCCCACCAACGCCAATGATGTCAGTGCCGCCAATATCGGTCGCAACGAGCGACATTCCAATCGCCCACCAGGGAAGTCGGCGTCCACCGAGGAAGAAGTCTGATCCGGTTTTGACCCTCCTTCCAATTGCAATTCCGATCCCAATCGTGATCGCAAGATAGATGAAAATGACGATATAATCAGGCGAAGTCAGATGATTGTTAGCAGCAAGCAACAAAGAACAAATCCTTACGACAAGGGCAAGCAGGGATGACTGGGTCGCTTGCCAGTCTACGCTACGCCGCGTCGAGTCTTCAATCGTATCGGTGCGTCCTTGAATGATCCGGGGAGCATTCGCTTCACCAGGAGTATGAGCCAGTTTTAGCTCGTCGATTAATCAAATGCGTTCGCTGCTGTGTCGTATCGATTTGTTCTGTTCCTTAATGAATTCTTTTTCGCATGGTGATTCCGTAAGTTGAGAAATCTTGGAGTCGGTTCATAAATTTCAAGCCTGATAAAAAATACGCTGGATTTCTTTTGATACATGAACGAAGTAATAGGGTCTCCCCACATAAATCAAGTGGCACATCGGCGAAGATGTCCGACAACTCAGCAAAATTCCGGAATCTGTCTCCAATCGAAAAATTTTTGTTGACATTCCGGCGGAATACGAGAGAATCGGCACTGATCGATGTGAGTCCATCCTTGAACCCCTTTGATGTCCCGCCGCCGTCTTATTGCTAACGAATGATTCGAAGTTCCAGACGCGCAGTTCGCTGAATTTCAGGGACAACAAAAAGAAATATGGAAATTGGGTAAAAGGTTTGTACAGAGTTGGGTTCTCACAAGGTGAGGTTTTCTCGCTTTCCGGTCGCCGTTCTGCACGTTTTTGAACGGAATAGGGGTATGTCCGAAGATTTACGGACGAAGTTGCGGAGTGAATCGACGAAGTTTCGATTCAGAGTTACAGAGTGAACTGGTGAGGTGTCAGTTCAACACATGCGGTTTCAAAATATTAAAACATGAGAGGGGAGAACGTTCCATGGAGTTTTCCTTTGAAGTTGACCCTAGCGTCGACGTTGCAATTGGTACTGAATTCGTCATCGAACGCGTCGAATCGTTTGAGGACGGCGACGAGCACTTTGACATCACAGGCTACGATCCACTGACGCCCACTGGATCAAAACCTGGCTCGGAAGATAAAGTCAAGATGTTGGCGGCTCGTTATTCCGCTGGAGTTCCCTTGTGGCACGACAGCGACTGCTACGACCACGGTCCTGCTGGGAGCGCTGCCGCTGCCTTGTTTGGTGCAGATGGCTCCGACGAAGCGGAAGATCTGGATGAAACAGAGGTTGTGAGCTAGTAAAATCCTTGGAAATTGTTGATTTGCGATGAAAAGCCGGACTCCCATTTCATTTTCGGGTGTCCGGCTTTTATATTGGTTCTTGTGTTGATGCAGTGCAGTGGCCTCCCTGTCACCAGAGTAGTGACGAATCGATTCGGCATTCTGCATTCAAGGAAGGTAGGCGGGAGCTGTCCTATTCCGAAACCTACAAAGGAAAAGACAACAGAATGATCGGCATTATTGATTACGGAATGGGCAATCTGCGAAGTGTGCAGAAAGCGATGGAACACCTCGAAGTCGAGGCACGTATTGTTCAATCACCCACGGAACTCAAAGATGTTGAGGGTGTCATTTTACCTGGTGTGGGTGCCTTTCGAGATGCGATCTCAGAACTACAGCGGCACGACTTCGTGACGGCGATTCGTGATACCGTCGAATCCGGGAAACCATTCTTGGGGATCTGCCTCGGGCTGCAACTGCTCTTCGAGACAAGCTACGAAGATGGTACCTACGAAGGATTGGGTATTCTGGAAGGCGATGTCGTACGGTTTGAACCTGAGCCAGAGATCAAAATCCCACACATGGGGTGGAACGCGCTGAAGATCGAGCAAGAGGAATCGCCTTTGTTCGACGGACTGTCCACCGGTGACTACGTCTATTTTGTTCACAGCTATTTCGTTCGCCCTCAGGATGAAAGCGTGATCGCCGCGACCACTCGACATGGTAGCCAGTCGTTCGTCTCTGCGATTGCATCAGGAAACCTCTATGCGACGCAGTTTCAC
>JAJDEL010000415.1 GCA_029259835.1 Planctomicrobium sp.
TTCGTCACATTTCTGTGAATCACCGCGTGATTTGCCGAAGCGTAGTCTCCCATGAGATTCATTGCCGCCCAGTATTCTTGACCAGCTTCTGAATCAAGTTCCAACCACGCCAACCGCCCGAAGTGAGCGTACCGTTTCGGCAAGTTCTTGCGGGCAATCGCGCTGTACGTCGAGCAGACTGAATGCCCTGTCCCACGGCTTCCGCTATGGCTCATCAGAGCAACATATTCTCCCGGCGGCAAATCCAGACCTTCCTCCACTTCGTTGATCGTCAGGAGACCGAACTCAGCAAAGTGGTTCCCGGATCCGGACGTTCCGAGTTGCTTCCAGGCTTTGTCTTTGTTCTGCCGAGTGATCTTGCTTACCGACCAGTCCTGGTCCAGAACATCATGATTTTGCTTCGGTTGCCAACTCTTCCCGGTTCCGAAAACGGTTCCTCCTTCCAGCGCAGCGGTCAGTTCTTGACGACGTTTTTCATCGGAAAGAACTTCAACAGGCAGGTCAAGAACCGACAGTTTCATCCGACAGGCAATATCGACACCAACTGCGTACGGGCAAATCGCACCTTCCAGAGCAAGGACTCCACCGATTGGAAGCCCATACCCGAGATGTGCGTCTGGCATCAACGCTCCAGCCACCGCATGTGGTAGCGAACACGCCTCACGCATTTGTTTGTGCGAATTTTCATCAATGAATTCATCACCCCACACGGCGTACTCAACCGGTGTTGACTCAACGATTTCTTCGTTTTCATATTCGACGAGTGTGCGCGCAAATTCCCCGAAGTTTTCGTCGCTGACAAATCCAGTAGGAGATTCCACAACGGCGATCAATTGCTGCTTCGCATCTTTTCCTCGTAGCCCTGCATTCACAGCAGCCTGAATCGCCACGACTGCCTCTGCGACGCAGTAATCCGGCACTCCAATTTTCGCAAGTTGTTTTCTGTTCATCGCTTAATCCTCAAATGAATATGATTGTCAAAGGTGACACACTCATCAGGGATTGTGTTCACTCTCACTTCAAGAACAGTATTAACAAGAACAGTATTAAACATGCTTCAATACACCGACAGTGAAGAACCGTCTTGCCATTGATGAGAGGGTTGAGCGAGCAATTGCGGCACCCACCAGGTTTTTCTGTTTGCGGCTTTTCGCGTCCAGATATGAAGGCTCTCGGCCAATTTTGGAGTTGCAACATCGAATGCTTCCGGCAGTTGCCAGTCAGCGAGGATTTCGCTCCAGGCCTGGCTTCGCATCGTGCGACTCATGTGAATCGGGTCAAATCCGTACCATTCCTTTTTGGGTGCAATGCTAGAAACTCCCAAATCGTTGGCCGTTTTCATGATCCGGTCGTCAACTTCGGTGATGTACTCTCGCATCGTCGGCCAGGGAACTGTCGGGCCGGGAAAAAAAGTGTTCTTGGCAACGTAGTAGTGCCAGTTATTGATTTGAAAAAGCCTTTCGAGCGGTGGTCGCGCTAAAACTATTTTCGCGTTCAGGTCCGTCAAATTTTGAAGACATTCGGCAACCGATTCAACAATCGGCTCCGGCTTTGAACCATAGAACAAGTCACATCCCAAGTCTGTGACGAGCGCATAAGTTTGTTTCGCAGGAGGTCGTGATTTGAGGTCTTCCCATAGCGAGCAATCTCGGATCGACGGTAGTCCCCGGTAAATGACGTAGCTCCACTTCAGGTAGGAACGTCCATGCCCATGAGCAGAAAGGACTTCAACTGTTCCAGGCAGAGATGCTCGGAACGACTGTACGAGTCGTGGGAGACCGAGTGTCAGATTACTCGCTCCCAGCAGGATAATTCGATGATCAGGCCCTTGCGGTTCTAGCATCTATGACAACTTTCGAATTGGCATTTGCTCGCTGCCTCTTAGGCGCCAGCGCATTATCCTCAAAAACATTTTTCGCGGACACCGGAAAGAGCAATCTGCTCTATTGCACCCAGTTACTTCGATCCAGTGTTCGATAGTTGATGGCTTCGGTCAAGTGGTGGAATTCGATTGTTTCAGCATCTTCAAGATCTGCGATTGTCCGGCTGACTCTCAGAATTTTATCATGAGCACGGGCCGAAAGCCCCATATCCTCCATCGCAGATTTTAACAAAGACTCCGCCTCTTTGTTCAGTTTGCAGTGCTTTCGAATGTCGCGTGGAGCCATTGTCCCATTCACAAGAGAGCCTTCGCGACCGAATCGCTCTTGCTGTCGTTCTCTTGCCGTCACGACTTCTTTGCGCATCGTTTCGCTGTTTGTTCCTTGTACCTCTGACGAAAGATCCCGAAATGGAACCGGTGGAACTTCAATATGAATATCGATCCGATCCAGCAATGGACCACTAATTTTGGAGAGGTAACGTTCGATCTGCGTCGGTGAACAATTGCATTGCCGCTTAGGATCCCCACGAAAACCACACGGACAAGGATTCATCGCCGAAACTAACATCAAACTTGCCGGAAACGTCGCACTGCCGACCGCACGAGCAATCGTCACACGACTCTCTTCGAGCGGTTGCCGCAGCACTTCAAGAGTGTTTCGATTAAACTCCGGCAATTCGTCGAGAAACAAAATTCCATGGTGCGCGAGACTGATTTCTCCCGGCGTTGGAATGCTTCCTCCACCGACCAGTCCAGCTTGACTGATCGTATGATGTGGCGAGCGAAACGGTCGCTGCATCAAGAGTGATTCGCCTTCTTCTAATCGACCAACGGCGCTGTAGATTCGTGTGGTCTCCAGACTCTCTTCCGCAGAGAGTGGTGGAAGAATCGTTCCGAGTCGCCGGGCGAGAAGTGTTTTGCCGGTCCCTGGCGAACCAATCATGAGCAAGTGATGACGACCAGCGGCGGCAACTGTGACCGCTCGCTTTGCCATTTCTTGACCTTTGACATCCGAATAGTCGTAGTCGTAACCGCGACCTTCATCAACGGCATCATCCCAACTGAAAGGAACCGGGTCAATCGGAAGGACACCTGTGTAAAACCCAACCGCTTCTGCGAGCGATCCCACCGGTATGACGTCGATACCATCAACCACTGCGGCTTCGCGCGCGTTTTCAACTGGAACGACAATCCCTTTCTTCCCATCAGAACGCGCTTGCAGGGCCATCGAAAGTGTTCCGCGCACCCTGCGCACGACACCATCGAGCGAGAGTTCGCCTACCGCAGCGAAATCCTCGAACCGAGACGATTCCATTTGCCCACTCGCCGCCAACATACCGAGTGCAATCGGGAGATCGAATGAAGGTGCCTCTTTCGGGAAATCCGCAGGCGACAAATTGATAACAATGCGGTCAATCGGTCGCGTGTATCCACTATTGACCAGTGCCCTTTCGATCCGGTGTGTACTCTCCTTGACTGCGGCTTCGGCAAGTCCAACCAGAATGATTTTCGGCATTGAGGCCGGTGAGATATCAACTTCAGCTTCGACCGGTCGGGCATCGATCCCGAAAATAGAGTAAGTCAGTAACTTGGCCAACATAGAAACGTTACTTCAAT
>JAJDEL010000416.1 GCA_029259835.1 Planctomicrobium sp.
CTTCTTCAAGAGATTCTGGCTCAACAATATCACGCTCGTATCGAGATTCCAGATCGTGGTCCAGTTGCTGGGACGCGATTCGTTCCTTTGAATCAGCAACGACACCGCCGATTTCTCGTCTCAGTTCTTCGACAGTCTCCAGAATTTCCTGCTCGCAGACGACATCAGAGAACTCATCAGATTCGAAGGAAATCTCTTCGACGTCTGAACCGATTTCATTCTGAGGATCAGTGGTGATTTCTGTCTCATCATCCGCGGCACGGTCCAGTTGTGCATATTTATCGACAACTGGTTCGTCGGTCATTTCCGGTTCAAATGTAGATTCTTCAAGCGGCTCGTCAATTGAAATCGGCAGTGAAATGACAGGCTCGTCAGCTTCCGTGTTGTCAGTTGATGAACTCTCTAAGTCCTCTTCTTCCGAAATGACATTGGAATCAATGCCTGCGCCGACTTCGATGACTGCGTACTCTTCTGGTTGTTCTTCTGTCTGAAGGAAGATTTTCGTTTCTTCCAATTCCGGTTCCAGTGCTGGTTCTTCGGCAAGGACATGAAATTGTGTGACCTCTTCGCGTGCGAGATCCTCTTTCGTATTTTCTTCTTCAGTATTCTCTTCTTCAATGACCGAGAAGCGGTCGGCGAGTTTCAATTCGTTTTCTATGGAGATGTTTTGAGGCTCCGTTTCCTCGGCCTGCGAAATCTCTGGCAGCGTCACTAACTCAACGACGAAGTTTTCGTCGGGCAGATCGTTCCAGTGCAGGGGTAGTTCTTTCAAATCATCGAGTGCCGCGACGACTGTTGCTCGTTCGACAGGTTTTTGTTCCTCTGCGAAGGCAAGCAGAAAACTGTGGTCGGCGAGTTGGCAGAGGCAGCGAGGATTTCCGTCACCAGCGCGGCAGATCGCTTCCAGAGCTGGCTCGGTCAGAATCGTTTCGATGTCGGCTGCTCCGGCCCAGAACAAGCGCTCGATGATCAGTTCTGCGGACTGTTTCAGCGACAACGATTCCAGACAAATCTGACAGCCAATGCGTTGATTGAAGGCCGACATAGACGGATCGGCAAGTTTTTCTTCCAGCTCGAAGTGACCGCTCAAGACCAACCGAATGAGAGTGTCACCGTCTGGAGCGTAGTCGGTCAGCGTTCGTAATTCCTCGAAGAGGCGAGCGTTCAAAAGGTGAGCTTCGTCGACGATTACTAAAAGAACTCGTCCTTCTCTGGCGATGGCTCGGGCAGCTTCTAAAATCTTCAGCCGCGCTTCCTGCTCTGTCAGCCCTTCGTATTCGACTCCGAATTCGTAGAGGACAGCTTGCAGTAATGCGCGGCGTGTGCTGAAAGCAGATGTACTTAAGTACAGAGCTTGAAACTGGGATTCGGCGACTTCTGCCAGACGCTTACAGAGCAATGTTTTGCCCAAGCCTGCTGCTGATGTGACAACGGCAATGCCACGGGATTGAGTGACGCAGGTCAGCAGCGCGTCGAGCGATTCCTGAACTGGTGCCAATCCAATGAAAGATTCAGAGTTTGGAACAGCCGAAAAAGGACGTTTCGAAAGACCGAAGAAGCCTTCGTACACAGAGCCACCTCATCCATGGGAATCGCGTCTGATAGGAATTCCGCCGACTGACCATCGCCGACGGACTCTTCTCACCAGATCGAACCGGAGAGATCGTTCCGTTCAGGAAATTGAGGAACGCCGGGACAACCGTTTCAAACGTCGGGCCATCATGCTGGTTCTGCCGGTTGTGACGGCTCCTGCAATCAATGCGAGAGCCGGGACAATTGGAGCACGCATTCGGACATTACTCCAGTAAACAAGATGCAATGTCGTAAATGAAATGACGAGGAACACGACCGGAATCCAACGTCGACGAGAGGACGCCTCTTCACGAAAGAGACTGACGATTCCAGCAATCAGCAAACACCAGACACAAGTGTAATACGTGCCAACAGCGTAGAGAACGGTTCCAGGTATCTGATCCGCCGCCGGACCACTTGGAACAACATTCCAAAAGCGGGCGAAACGTAGCCAGCATGCTTGCACGAAGAGGCTTGGATTGTTGCGGATCGTTTGTTGAGCAAGGCTGGACATCCAACGGTCACGTTCGATTTCGGTGCTTAGGCTCAGGTCGTCCATTTGTTGATTGATGTCCCTTGCCCAGGCAGCCTGACCGGGACCGTTTGAGCCATCCCAGACTGTGCCGAATGGTTGATTGACGACTTCTTCGTAGAACGCCTCGTTATTGCCGAGCAGGATTGTGTAGCCACCGTGGGTGGTCATCAAAACTGGAGCATCGAGCACGATCAAATTTCGCACGAGCCAGGGACCGACAACAAGAGCGACACCCATCGCGACAGCAAGGTATCGCTGAAACAGTTGTGACCGCTCGGTCGATCGGAGACGAAAACACTGCCAGCAGATCATCACGAAATACAGAATTGCGAAAACCCAGTAAGTCGGTCGCGTGAGAACGCACAGCCCGAAGATGATGCCGGTCAGCAATGCCCCGCGCCAAGTCGATGGTTCTGTTTGCTTTACATTGCTTGGTTCAATAGGAAGTGTTAACCGCCAGAGCAACAACGCAGACATGAATGACGCGACGGTCTCAGTCATTGATAGAGACGTATATCGCAGCAGTAGTGGGTCGAGACCATAAACGAGCGTGGCAAGAATGCGACCGCTTCGTGAGAGACCAAGGTTTTCAGCAATTTTCCAAATCAGAACGAGACACCACGCCGCCGCCAGTAAGTTGAGCAGTCCGCGTCCCCACACCAGTGACTCGCTAGAAATCACGGAAATTAAAATCGGGTAAAGCGGTGGGCGAAAAGCGGTCGGCGTGTCGGTTCCAGGAGTGGAATACCCGTTGCCTTCAATGAGATTGCGAGCGATTCCCAGATAGGAATCGGGGTCAGAATTCAACTCATCAAACCGTAGAACGATCACCCCGAATCGCAGCCCGACGCAGCACAGCAGGATGCTGAGGAGAATCCAGTGGTCAGACGAGAGGCGTTTCGGCAACAGAGGAGGTATCCTGTTGAGACGTTCTTTTGGGGCTTGAGTTGGTTTTCATGCCGAATGTTGGTGCGGCGACCATTGGGAATCGCAATGTAAATCTTGTTCCACGACCGACAGCACTTTCGACTCGAATCCGACCACCATGGGACTCCATCACATCTTTGCACATGGCGAGTCCAAGTCCAGTTCCACCTTGCCCATTCTGGTCAGATTTCTTCGTTGTAAAGAAACGCTCAAAAATATGTGGCAGGACCTCTGCAGGGATGCCTGTTCCTTCATCCTTGATGGAAACTTCCGCCATACCATCGTCGAGATTTTCCGAGACAACAATCGTGAGCATACGTCCCGGCTGCATCGCCTGACGGGCATTGACGATCAAATTCAGGAGTACCTGCTGAACTTGCCCCGCATTGACCGAAGCGTATGGTTCTGATTGAATTTTTAAGTCAAGTCCAATGCGAACCATACAAGTCTTTGTCGACCAGGACAAGAAGATCATTGAGCAAGGAAGCGAGGCTGTGTGACTCTCGCCTGTCGGCGCTTGAGCGAGCATACGACAGCATTCCAGTCGTGATTTTTGCAGCACGTTGACCGGCGCTCAAGATTTTGTCGAACGCTTTTGTCCTCGCATCTTGATCGTTCTGTCGTAGCCCGAGCTTTGAATAGTTGATGATTGTCGTCAGAATGTTGTTGAACTCATGGGCAATCGAAGAACTGAGCTCACCTAACGACCCCATTTTTTGAGAGATCAACAACTGTTGCTGCAATTCTTCAACCCGCTCTTGGAGTTGTTTGACTTCTTGTTTATTGGAATCTTGTTGCGACGACATATGACCAAAGGGGCTAAGGAATGGAATCGGACCTCTTTTGGAAAATCGACACCTTGTCACCAAGACATCATTCGGTTCTTTTAGAAGCGATGAACCGAAAACAGAATCTTCGCATGAACAAAAGAGGGCAAACTGGGGGACTTTGATGTCGTCAAACTAGTCTCGCCGAACCGTTGCCGTCGTTGCTCTCTTTCCTAATCGATATATCCGGAGATTTCCTGAATCTCTTCCCGCTTCACGCCAACGTCTGCCATGGCGGCGTGGAGATCGGCGAGGGCACCTTCCTGAGCGTTTTTCTGAAATAGAATTCGCAACTTGATCCCTTGTTCACCACCAGTTGCTTCTTTTGCTCTACGGACAACTTCCGCGAGAGAGACATCGACACCAGTTTGAGGATCCTCTTCGGATGTCAGTCGGTAGCGATCTTCGTGTATAGAAATCGTGACAAATTTCTGCGTGCTTCCGGCATTGAGAGTTGATGGACCTGAGGTGGACGTTTGTAACGTTCCTCCCGCCGAGACATTGCTCAGATCCGCATCTGTGTTCGTTTCACTGGAAGATGACGAATCCGCTGAGACGCTCGACTCTGAGTCGCTGGCGTTGTCGCTTTCACCAATTCCCAAACCTCCAAAGTCCCAGAATTGACTCAGAATGAATCCCAGGGCAAAAATTCCGATTGCCAAACCGCCTGTGTATCGTTTCTTCACGGGATTTTTTCCTTGATTCGCACACTCGGTCTGTGCGGCTAACCTTGTGTCTTGAATTTGCGAGGATACTCGAATTGGGCCTTGCTATTCAATTCGAAAACCGAGGTCAGCATAATCATAGCGAGTTCGTCCTTCACTTTCGGCATTCAACCTGAGTGAGATTTGAGGGAGTGCCTCGCGCACTCCCTGGACTGCCCACCGCTGTGACTGGCGATCATAGGTCAACATCGTGATGACCAGGCTTTTCGGCTCTGGGAGTGTGTGTCCAGTTTCGATGAATTTTTCGACAAAGGCATCCTGCACAAAATCTTCGTCAATATCGAGCGGAACTTGTACTTGCAGTGTTTTGTCACCACTTGAGAGAGTCAGGAAATTTTGAGGTGTGACATGAACATCCCAGACGTCACAACGTTTACGAATTTCGTCGTATGTGAGCAAGTGTTCAATGACGCGGCCTGATTGTTCGATTGTTGTTTGCTTGAACCGTTCTTTCAGACGCTGAATTTCCATCGCTGTTCGTCCTCCAGGCGGAACGTTCCGTTCAAGGATCGCTTGAACTTCTGCTTCTGGGAGATCGAAAAGTTCGACCAGCAGATTCGCAATGACTTGCTCTTGCTGAATTGTCGTTTTCAAGTCTTCTTGAATCTGTTGTAAATCTGCTTCTTTCGCAGAGAGCGCAGCGATTGCGGCGTCGCGTTCTAATGTTGTCGCCGCAGCCTTTTCAACAATCGTGACCTGCGTTTCCTGGACTTCCATGTATTGCGCAAAGATGACAATCAACAACAAATCGAGCAGCGGAGTTAACTGCAATGACATTTTGCGGGGGACGATCATTCCGCGACCTCCGATTCCGACTGGACGAAGGCGAGTTCTCGTTTGACCCGTGACACCGTTTCCCGTACGTGACGTCGGTTTTCAGAGAGTCGTCCGAATGGAGGTTCCAGGCAACTGTTGATGAACATGAGTAACATTGCTGCCATCAGTCCGGCTGCCGTTGACCAGATCGCATCTCCGAAACGACCGAGAATTAAGCCGACAGTTGCAGTTGTTTGCTCAGTGTCGCCTGCTTGCAGGGCAACTCCGATTGCCAGAATCGTACCGAGCACGCCTGCCAGCGGATAGGCTTCAATCATGGTGCGAGCCATGTTGTAAATCGTTTCAAAAAACATGGAACTCAAATAGCGACGTTTTTCATCCAGAACTCTCATTCGCTCTAGTAGCGCCTGGCGGTCGGTTTGTCGGCCTTCTTCATCGAGAACATCGTTGACGTCTGAAAGAAACGCATCAATCTGATCGGACAAATGCGCCGTGGAATCGAGCAAGCTTTGATTCTTGAGCCCACGAGTAAAATCAAATAACGCAGACGCGATTTTTTTTAAGTCTCTACGAGACCAAATCCAAAGCACAAAGAACAGGAACAGGTGCACGGCGCAGACCATCCCAATGATCATCGTGGAGAGAGACGAAAGGTACGCCAGCAGTTCGTTCATGTCATTCTTTGGTTAGTTGCGAAATTCAGCGCGAGGGAGGCTCACTCAACGATTGCGTGATACGCTGACGAAGTCAATTGCAGTCTGCAAGAGAAGCAGCAGTTTGCTTCGTAATGTTGCTTCCTGGCATCATTGGTAGAAGCCCGGCTTTTTTTGAAAAGCAGGGCTTCTTGTGTTCAATGTCTATTCTAGATCACTTTCCACATCAACCAAGACATTGTTAGCAAAGACGACGTTTTTCTTTTCGCCATTTAGGGTGACAGCTTTCTCTGTCAGGCCGGAGAAGATGTTACCGCTGATGACGATGTGATCGGCGTTGTCGATCAGCAATCCGCCGGCGGCTGCATCGTCGACTTTGCGTTTGATACTGCTTTTGCCGATGTAGCTGTTGGAGAAGTTGTTCCCGGTGACCGTAATGCGGCCGCTGTCTGGCCCGATTCGCAGGGCCTGCGTTTTGAGAATCGTGAACGTATTCGCGGAGACCGCACATCCGTGGGCATCGCGCAAGTCGATGCCCTTTCCGTTATGGGCGATCACATTGGCACTCAGGGTGATCCCGTAGCAGTCGCGGTCGAGAATCACGGCAGTCTCGTTGCATTCTTCGATCATGTTCCCAGAGAGCACGCTACCGTAGGTGTTCTCAATCACAACTCCATGTCGCAAATGGTCGTCGAGGTTGTTGCCGTTCATGCACAAATTGAACCCGTCCGCACAGAGCAGGGCGTCCTGATTCTCTTCGAAGTGATTGCTGCTAACGACAATGTCGTGGCAACCTTGCAGGTTCACTCCATTCTTTTTGTTGTAAGTGAGCAACGAATCGCAGATACGCGGGTCTTCATAGCAATAATTCAGGAAGATGCCGTCGCTGCCGTTTTCGCTGACGGTCACACCTTCGATGTAAATTTCGTTGATCTGTCGCGCTTCAATCCCGGCGCCGCTTTTCTCGTTTCCGGTGATGCGAAGATTACTGACATGCACACGCCAGAGATTAAACTTGCGATCCGTCTTCGCGTTCTTGCAATCCGGGTGAGCAATCAACAGCGCCGGAAGCCTGTCTTCATTCTTGTTGATGATGTGCGTTGCTGTCCCAGAACCTTGAAGAGAAACATCTCCAACGCTCAGTCGAAGTGGTTCTGTGATTTCAAACTTCCCCGGTGGAAGATGAACTACGCCGCCTTCTGGAGGAATCGCATCGAATGCTGCTTGTAGTGTGTCGAATTTGCTGGCATTGATCACATCCTGGCTGAATGCTGCATTCGCGAAAAGAACAGGCAGGACAAGGAAAGAGGTCGCGATCTTTGTGAGTCGGTTCATATCAGAGGGTTCCATTGAGTGAAGTCTTGATGGGGCGATAGCTTAAGTGCCTAAGAGATTAGCGAATTCTGGTCCTGACCGAAATCAGGCTACTTTCACCATGCGTCCAACGTCTTTACAATGTATTCCAAAGAATGCAGGGTGAATTCTCATTTTGCAGGACATGAAAAGTGTTCAAATTGGATTAGCAGGGAATTTTCTGCTCTACCGGAATAGAAATATGTCTGAAGAAGTTGAATTGATTGATGCTTTGAAACAAGTGATTGATCCGGAATTGATGATCAATATCGTCGATCTCGGCTTGATCTACGAGGTCTCTCAGGAAGAAGGGATTGTGAAGGTCGACATGACCTTGACCAGCCCTTCCTGCCCTGCGGGTCCGCAGATTGTGAATCAATCGAAAATGGCGCTCGAACAGTTAGACGATGTCGAGACGGCCGAAATTCGGCTCGTCATGTCGCCACCCTGGTCACCAGAACGCATGACCGAAGACGCCCGCGATCAACTGGGAATTTTCTAAACCGACTTTTTATATTCTGACCGCTGTCCCTGTCTGTTTTTCTTGGAGACTCCGCACTGATGAAACCTTCGACAACATTTCTTTTTTTTACAATGACTGGACTCTGCCTGACACTTGGTTCCTGTGTCGCGGAAAAAGATTTCGACAACAGCAAGTTTGAAGCTGTCTCACCTGATGGCAATTCGGAGAGCGGCGAGCCTGCTGAAGAAACCGGCGAAATTTACAAAGTCCGGTTTGAAACTTCCAAGGGAGAATTCGTTATCGAAGTCCACTCCGACTGGGCTCCTCTCGGAGCGGCTCAGTTCAAAGAAATTGTCAAAGATGGAGTCTTCGACGACGCGCGATTCTTTCGGGTGATCGACGGGTTTATGGCTCAGTTTGGAATTGCTGGAGATCCGGAACTCTCCGCAAAATGGAAAGAAAAAACCATTGCTGATGATCCGGTCAAAGAATCTAACACTCCCGGGATGGTTACTTTTGCAACCTCTGGACCCAATTCACGAACATCTCAGGTTTTTATTAACTTTGGAAATAATGTCGACCTGAATTCTCAAGGCTTTGCCCCTTTCGGAAAAGTCATTGAAGGCCGAGAAGTTGTGATGTCTCTCTACTCCGAGTACGGAGAAGGAGCACCTCGTGGAAAAGGGCCTGATCAGGGTCGGATTCAAGCAGAAGGAAACGCTTACCTGATGAAAGAATTCCCGAAGCTTGACTACATTAAGAGAGCGACACTTCTTACGGATTAATATCTGCGGCGTTTTTTCAGACCATTGTACCTTCATGTGAGAAGGTACCAAGCCATTAAAAACAAACTAAGAACAACAC